>CAYTNI010000092.1:0-9905 GCA_964439115.1 uncultured Saprospiraceae bacterium | reverse complement strand
CGCTAATACGCGACAGGTCGGGGCGCTTGTGCGGTGTAAGCACCACGAGTTGCGGTGCACTGCTCAACAAGGCATGGACCAATGGATAGAGCTGTTTTTCAGGACAAAGATGCAGTGCAAAGCTACAAATGATTGCGGAGAAACTGCCATTTAAGTGTCCTCGGATTACGTCACCGAATGATAGCGGCAAGCATTTCCGGCCGAAATTTTTTTCGTATGCATCTCCCGTGTAGGGGTCGGAAGCTCCAGGCAAGGGAAACCCAAGTTCCTGCATCACCCGGCTCACTTCTCCACTACCACAACAAAAATCAAGGGTATTGCTACAATTTATGCGGTGAGCGTTTTGGCGGAGCAATTGCCGCACCTGCGGGAAGTGTGGGTTGGTGTATTGGTCACCTTCTGCCTGGTAAAAGCCATCCACCCCCATTTCGGCGTACCGATTTCGGATAGCCTTATTGTGGATTGCCGGATTGAGCATCGAGGCGATCAAATTTTTTGACTTTACTACGGCTTTTCAGCGGCATGTAGCGGTAAGGCCGCTGCTGAAAATCCGTCATTAGGGAATCCACCCTGCCGCTGAGGCTTGTGATATCCTTGTAAAGCGTTTCGTCATTTAATAATTTACCCAAAGAGCCCTCGCCGGAATTGACCTTGCCCATGGCGGTTTGTACGCTTCCGAGGGTTTGCTCGGCGGATGACAAAGCAGTTTGTAATTTGGTAAGGGTTGTTTTCACTTCGGCAAGCGTTTGCTCTAAGTTGCCATCTTTGAGCTGGGTGCTGACGGCGCTCAGGTTGCCGATCATGGCATTGATTTGGGGTTCCTGCTTGTCGAGGTTAGCGGTAATGGCATCGAGGTTGCCCAGCGCACCGTCAATTTTCCCGCTGGAACGTCGCATCAGCGCATCTACCTGAGCGGTGGCGGATTCCAGGTTGGCCAGAGATTTCCTGAGGTCTTTGACCGTTAGTGCAATGGGTGAATTTGACTGTTCATTGAGCATTTCCCGATTGAGGGTATCGAGCATATCTGCAAAAGCCGCCTTTATGGATCCCAGATAGGCATCAATAGACTCTTCACCGCCCATGATGTACGCCATATATCCCTGGAGCTCCCCTTTTAAATAATCCCCATTTTTAGCACAATCCTCACCGGAACAAGGCTTTTCGTATTTTAGCATCAGACTTTTATCGCCCATAAAGCCGGTGTTGACGATAACGGCCCGCGTATCTTTGGGGATTCGTATATCCTTGTTAAGGTCTAGAACAACGATGATTTTTTTTTCAGGGTCATTGGGTTTCAGATAAATATCTGATACCACTCCAACCGGAAAACCATTGATGGTGACGTCGGTGGCTTTTTTGAGCAAATCCACATAAGCGTATTCGACGTAGTAGGTGTTTGAGGGTTTTAGCAGGTTTCTACCGACGATGAACCTGTAACCCCAAAGAGAAACGGCAAGGGTTACAATTGCCAGCAAGGCTATTTTGATTTCACTTTTCATGCGCAACATGCGATACTTTTTGTTGAAGGCGTAAAGGTAATATTTTAGCGGCAATCGTAAGTCAAAGGGTTTCGGGTATCGTCCATATCCCCGTTTTATGACTTTCGCAGGATAAAAAACCGTGCGAGGAGATGCAGTACAGCAGGCCCCCTATTTCGAATCCCGTAGCGCCTCCTCTACAGGAATGCGCTTGCCATTTTTATAGGCCACGATAAAAGCCCCCGGAAAACCCTGTCGCAGCACTTTCAGCCGTGTCTGATGAGCGTGATCATAACTGGCCATATTTCGGATTTGATATTTGAATTTGCCGTCCTCCTGCACTTCATCCACATTAAAAGGAAAATTTTTCCAAAGCGGCGTATTGAAGTCCTCAGGAGCAGCAGCAGCAGAGAGCTGAATACAAAATTGCACCACCGATGACGAAGGCGGAGGAGGCACTGGAGGTGAAGGCGCCTGAAGGTTTTCGGCGGGAAGAGAAAAATCTGTATGCTGTGGATATGGCACTTCATTCTGCTGATTATGTGCAATATATGTACCTCTAGGAACATCAGCCACAGATTCTGCAGACAAGGATTGTCCTTCTATTTGGCTGCGGTATGTACGAAAGGCCTCTGAGATTGCGCCGGTTATGGTGGTTTGTCCATAATCTGATTTTAGAAAATCCTCTTCTGACTTATTGCTCAGATAACCAATTTCGATTAGCGCTGAGGGCATAGCAGAAGCTTTTAGTACGACAAAACCGGCCTGGCGCACGCCGCGGCTCTTCCTTCCGGCAGCGGCGAGTTGTTGTTCCACGAGGTCTGCAAAGCGAATACTTTGTTCCAGGTAAGCACTTTGGAACATGGTGAGTGCGATATGGCCCTCTGGAGAATCCGGGTCATAATCGTAATTTTCCCGATAGTTTTCCTCCAGCAGGATGGCCTCATTTTCCCTTTTAGCTACTTCCAGGTTGTGATCCATGGTGTGCAAGCCCATTACATAGGTTTCAGAGCCCAACACAGAGGATTTCCCGGGCATAAAATTGCAGTGAATGGAGATAAAAAGGTCGGCCTGGTTGCGATTGGCGATAGCGGCCCGCTCGTGGAGCGGAATAAACACATCATTATCACGGGTGAGGATGATGCGAAGATCAGGGTGCTCCGTTTTGAGTGTAGCGGCGAGCTGGAGGGCTACGGCCAGCGTAATATGCTTCTCGCGGGAACTGCTGCCCGAGCACCCGGGGTCATGGCCGCCGTGGCCGGCATCAATGACAACGGTTTTTAACCGATAAGGTGGAATACCACTTTCTTTGATAACTTCGCCCCGCAATTTGGTAGGTACGGCTATTGCCGATTTTGCTGATGTAATGTTAAACAAAGCGATCCACAGAAGCGAAATAGAGATTTGCTTCGTTTGGGAAATGATTTGGGTTGTAATGTTTTCCATTTTCCGATTTGTGCCTGGAGCACATTGCAAATTGATATATTGGCACACCGTAATTTGCTAATGCAAAAATAAGATACTTAGCCACTTGAGAACAAAGAAATTGGTCATATTTTTGTTGCTTTCAGGTATTTCAGGCTTGCTAAAAGCCCAATCCCCTGTGCGCCCGGATACCTTAGAACCCGGGGTGGACAGCTTTGCCATTCTTTTGGATTCTCTTTTTTTGCCGGTGGTGGATACCCTTCGCTTCTCGAAAGATTCGCTGGATGCGCCGGTAGAATATGATGCACGCGACTCCATGATTATGGATCTTTCGGCACAAAAAGTCTTCCTCTACGGCGGCGCAATTGTAAAATACACCACTATAACGCTAAAAGCAGACTTTATCGTCTTTGACTGGGCCTCGAGTATTGTCACCGCAGAAGGGTTTCCGGACAGCACGGGCACGCTGGCCGGATTTCCGGAATTTTCAGAAGGCGAACAATCCTTCAATGCCAAACGCCTCCGATACAATTTCCAGACTGGTAAAGGGATGATTTATGAGGCTACCTCCCAGCAGAATGATATACTTATTCACGGCGAGCGTTCCAAGTTCGTCAGAGGGGCTGCCGGAGATACCACGGACACAGCCGATGACGCCATCTATAGTTACAACGGGCTTTTCACCACCTGTACCGCAGAACACCCGCATTTTGGCATCAGGGCCAAAAAAATAAAGATTGTTCCGGAAAAAATGGTCGTGGTGGGTCCATCCAACCTGGAGATTGCAGGGGTTCCTACTCCCTTGTGGCTCCCTTTTGGGTTTTTTCCTGTACCCAGCGGCAAACAGACCGGGCTGCTGTTTCCCAGTGATTACGAGTACTCTGACCAATGGGGCTTTGGTCTTCGGGATGTGGGCTGGTACTTCCCCGTCAATGATTACCTCAATCTCCAGTTGCGCGGTGACATTTACCTCAAAGGAACATGGGGACTGAACACAGTGGCAGATTACCGCAAGCGATACCGCTACAACGGAAGTTTGCGCCTGAACTATGATTCCAGGCGCACAGAAGGGTCTGATGGGAAGGTCACACGTACGAATTCTTTCGGAATTAACTGGAGCCATAGCCAGGATCGCGCGGCACACCCCAGCCGAAGTTTTGGCGGCAGCGTGAACATACAAACTAACAACAACCAGCAGCGGCGTTTTAACGATGCCCAAAGCGTCCTGCAAACCCAGCTCAGCTCCAACCTCTCCTACAACAAGACCTGGCCGGGCAAGCCATTCAGCCTCAATGCCAGTTTCAACCACTCCCAAAATGCCATTACGAGGGAGATGAATATCACGCTTCCCAATATCCAGTTTTTGACGCAGGCACTATACCCATTCAAGCGAAGAGAGGTGCAGGGACAAGCCCGATGGTACGAAAATATCGTACTGAGATATACCGGCGAAATGTCCAACCGCTTTGTGACCACCGATACTACCCTTTTCTCAAGGGAAACCTGGGAAAATGCCCGATTTGGCGTTCGGCACAGCGCTGATGCCGGCACCTCGCTCAAAGTACTCAAATATTTCAACCTAAACCCCGGCATACGCTATGGGGAGACCTGGTATCTTGAATCCACCCGCCGTGAATTTACCCCTGATCTGGTGATAGATACCCTTTTCGACCAGGGCGTGGAGCGCTATGATACCATCCGCTTAGGCAGGATTGAATCGTTCAAGGACAGAGGCTTCAGTCCGTTCAGAACCTTTTCCGCCAGCCTTTCGCTTACCACCCAAATTTTTGGAACCCTAAGATTTAAGCAGGGATATTTGCGCGGATTGCGGCACGTCATCAAACCCAATGTTTCGCTAAGCTTTGCTCCTGATTACCTCAATCCCAACCTGGGATACTACCGATCCGTACAGGATTCCATTGACGCAGAGAGGATGCGCATGTATTCAATTTTTGAAAGTGGAATCTATGGTGGACCTCCGCAGAGCGGCCGTCAACTCGGCGTTTCATATTCCCTGAACAATATCTTCGAAGCCAAAATACGTGGTAAGCGCGACACGGTGGACAAGAAAATCAAGCTTTTCGATAACCTCATCGTAGGTGGTTTTTACAACTTCGCCGCAGATTCCCTACGGTGGAGTCCTATCAACGCATCCGGAACAGCACGATTTTTCCAGGGCATGACCACTCTCGGCATGGCCGCTCAATTAGACCCCTACATTACAGATGAGCGTGGACTCCGCATCAATACCACCGTCTGGGATGCCAGGGGCGCCCCTTTTCGCTTTGTGAATGCCGACCTTCGTTTGAACACCAGCATGACCGTAGGTCGGGTGCGCGAAATGCTGAAGGGCAAACCCCGAGAAACAGAGCAGGAGCCGGAATCTGCTCAAGCCCGAAAGCAGGAGGTGAAAGAAGAAGATTTGCTTAGTCTGTTTGAAAACTTTGGCATCAATCACAACATAGCTTTTGACATCCGGCCGGATACGAGTGGGAAAGTCAGCTTTAAAGTGCTCACCAATTCCGTCAATGCGCAGGGCAATATCAAGCTTACCGCCAACTGGGGGATTAGTGTGGGCAATTTTGGATATGATTTCCAGCGAAAGGGGCTCTCTTTCCCCTCTTTTGGATTTACCAGAGACCTCCACTGCTGGAATATGGCCTTCAACTGGCAACCTACCCGTGGCACATACAGCTTTTTTATCGCTGTAAAGCCCGGCTCCTTGGACTTCCTGAACATCCCCTACCAACGAAACAACGCAGATACACTTCGCGCTTTTCAATAACAAAATCTGATTATGAAAGCCTGGTATGCAATTGCCCTGCTCGTGCTGTCTAACAGCTTTATGACCTTGGCATGGTACGGACACCTGAAATTCAAAAATATCAAATGGCTATCTGAAATAAACCTCTTCTGGGTCATAATTATCAGTTGGGGAATCGCCTTTTTTGAGTATTGCCTTCAGGTGCCGGCTAACCGAATAGGGTTCAGGGAGTATGGAGGGCCATTTAGTCTGATAGAACTGAAAGTGATTCAGGAAGTGGTTACGCTGCTCATTTTTATGGTGTTTACCCTGGTATTTTTCAAAACTGAGAGTTTTCGCTGGAACCATTTGCTAGGTTTTGTATTTTTAGTGCTTGCAGTTTATTTTGTATTCAAAAAGTAACCAAATAATCTTTGGCCGCATGAAGATTGAAGATGAAATCCAACAGCGAAAGTTTTCCTCAGAAATCCATAAGGCGCACGTGAATATCCTTTTCACAGCCGCATGGTTAAATCAGGCCAGTAATCAACTACTAAGGCCTTTCGGAATTTCTATACAACAATTCAATATTCTGCGCATCCTCAGGGGGATGAATCCACAACCCGCTACCATCAAAATTCTCACCGAACGCATGATTGACAAAATGTCAAATGCTTCCCGGTTGGTGGACAAACTCGAGGAAAAAGGCCTGGTCAGCAGAACCGCCTGCGATGCCGACCGCCGAAGGGTGGACGTATCCATCACTCCAAAAGGGTTGGAACTGATTGAGAACGCCTCCCAAATAATGGACGAAAAAATTCATCAAAACAACGGAGCACTTACTGATGAGGAAGCCCGCCTGCTCAACGACCTGCTCGACAAGCTCCGCTTCTGATTTGATAAACGCTTTGAAATCTAAAAGAAATGTTAAATCCGATGTATATACATCTTTTTTTAAAACCATTTTGCCCGCGCTGCGTTGTTTAGCCATTCATTCACAAAAACAACCACTGAACATGAAAAAGACTTTGATTTTTGCCTTTAGCGCCCTGATTATTGCCGGCCTCACTTCTGCATTCACTGGTCCTATTACGCCTGCCTCTGTGGACACCAAGGCTAGTGTAATTACCTGGAAAGGAGCCAAGGTAACCGGATCACACTATGGTAAAATTGCACTCAAGAATGGCAACCTCGAATTTAAAGATGGTATGCTCGCAGGAGGTTCGTTTGAAATTGATATGACGACAATCACCTGCGAAGACCTCACGGGCGGTACTGCCGACAAGCTGGTAGGACACCTTAAGTCTGATGACTTTTTTGGTGTAGCTAAGTATCCGACCTCCAAATTTGTGATTACCCAGGTGGTTTCTCGTGGCACTCCCGGTGCTTACAAAATTGCCGGCAATCTGACCATTAAGTCAACTACCAAGCCTATCAAATTCTTTGCAGATGTGAAAGAAGAAGGTGGCAAGAATGTGGCTACCGCAAAAATAACTGTTGATCGTTCTGACTACGATGTTCGTTTCGGCTCAGGCAGCTTTTTCGATAATTTGGGCGACAAGACGATCTATGACGAGTTTGAGCTTGATATCAAATTGGTGACCAGCGCCAAGTAATTCAATTTGAATACTAAAAAAGGTGTCCGGACTTTTATCCGGGCACCTTTTTTATTTGGCAGCGATGGTATGGCGATATACCCCGGTTATTTTTTCCTGAAACATCGCTTTGAGAATTTCATCATAATGCATGGGGTTATGCTGAAAATCAGCTTCTGCCAAATCCAGCACGATGATTGGGAAGGGTGGCTCGCTTTTGAAGAAGTCAAAATACACCTGTTGAATCTGGGAAAGATATGCTGCGCTGATGTCTTGTTCATACCCCCTGCCACGCTTTCGGATGTTGCTCAGCAGAGCGTCCACCGGGCGGTGCAGAAATACGAGCAGGTCGGGTTTAGGAAATGCGGCATTGAGCACAGAGAATAGGCGCTGGAAAAGGCGATATTCCTCCTCCCCCAGGTTATTTTTGGCAAAAAGTAAGGTTTTCAGGAAGAAATAATCGGCAACGACGGAGGCTTGAAACAGGCTTTTTTGTTGCAGTTCTTCCTGAAGCTGTTTGTGGCGTTCGGTCATAAAGAACAATTCAACCGGGAAAGCGTAGCGTTCGGGGTTTTGGTAAAAAAACGGCAGGAAGGGATTTTCCGCAAATTGTTCGAGAATGAGCTTACATCCGAAGTCCCGGGCCATCATCTGGCAAAGGGTAGTTTTGCCGGCACCGATATTCCCCTCAATGACCATAAACGACCAGGGCAGCGATCCTGATTGTCGGTTTTCGGGGCTTGATTCCGGACGGTAAGGCTCCACTTTTAGCGTATCTCCTGATTTGGCAAGAAGTGCCTGTACGGTTTTGCCATTTTCAGGATGCCGCCAGTCCGGAGCGATTTCAGCCAGAGGGATTAGCACGAAATTGCGCCGGTGCATTTGAGAGTGAGGAATTTGAAGTTGGGGGTCATGCACAATGACATTGTCATAGCTGATAATATCTATATCAATCAATCTCGGGCCCCACTTTTCTCCCCTTTCGCGCCCCATTTCACGTTCCAGTTCCAGAATGGTTTGGAGTAGGTCATTGGGTGAAAGCGAGGTAGAGAGGAGAAGGGCCTGATTGAGAAAATCGGGTTGTTGCGATATTCCCCAGGGTTCGCTGCGGTAAATAGCTGAGGTCCTGATGATAGTCCCAGCACGAGATTCGAGAAGCTGTCGGGCATGAAGCAGATGTAATTCCCGATTGCCCAGGTTAGTGCCCAGGTGTAGAATGGTGAGATGCGAAGAATTTTTCATGTCGTGCAAAAATAATACAAAGACTTACCTTTGCGCTTCGAAAAAAATAGCAGGAAAAAATGATACAACGCATTCAGACGATTTTTCTGTTTTTGGCAGCGGCGGGTAATGTGGCGCTCGCGATTATGCCCTGGGCAAAATCGAGTATAGCCGGCGCTTCCGGACCATTTGCAGACATGGTGTTGAGCGCCTCTGACCATTTCATAGGACTAACAGCCTTTATAGGATCGGCCATTGCGGGACTTATCACCATCATGCTTTATCGGCGGCGTCCGCAGCAAATTCAGCTCACCCGACTTTCTATCTTTCTGACGATGGTGGGTACCGCCTGGCATATTTGGGTGTGCTATGCCGAGAAAGCTGATAAAGAGTATCAGTTGGCCTTTTTCGTTTGGCTTCCTGTATTATTCCTGGATGCCCTGGCCATTCGCAGCATTGCCCGGGACGAGAAAAAAGTCAGGTCGGCTGACAGGTTGAGATAGTTTCCATCCCGTATGAAAGGCGGGAACCAAGCGCAGGAAAAGTTGTTACCCCACTAAACAATCCTGCTATAAAGACATGAGTAATAACCGCGCAATAGTTTGGTTTAGGAATGACCTCCGCCTTCACGACAATGAAGCACTGACGGAGGCTCTCAAGCATGCAGATGAAATTATCCCGGTGTATGTGTTTGACGAGCGCATATTCGGAGGCAAAACGCAGTATGGTTTTCCCAAAACCGGGGTATTCAGAGCCAATTTCGTGTTACAAAGCGTAGCGGACTTGCGGAATTCCTTCAGGGAGCGCGGCGCAGAACTCATCGTCCGCCTTGGCAAACCCGAAGAGGAGCTTGCCAAAATAGCAGAAGAAAGTAAAGCCAACTGGGTTTACTGCAATCGGGAACGAACGCGGGAGGAGGTGTTGGTTCAGGATGCGCTGGAGCAAAAATTGTGGAGTACCGGTCGGGAATTGAGGTTTTGCAGAGGCAAGCTGTTGTACTATACATCGGATTTGCCTTTTCAGGTTGCCCAAACCCCTGATATTTTCACCCAGTTCCGCAAGGAAGTAGAACGGTTTGTGCCGGTGCGGCCTCCCCTCCCGGTGCCGGCCCGGCTGAAGCCCGCCAAGACTTCACTTGCCGTGGGAGACCTGCCCGATTTGAGGCAGCTTGGGCACCAGCCTGTTGTGCAGGATCATCGGGCTGTCTTGTCCTTTCATGGAGGAGAGCAGCATGGATTGGCACGTTTGCGGTACTATCTTTGGGAAACAGACCTTATAAAGACGTATAAAGAGACGCGCAACGGCTTACTGGGCGGGGATTACTCCACCAAGTTCTCGCCCTGGCTGGCCCACGGCTGCCTATCGCCCAAGCAGATCTATGCGGAGGTAAGGCAATATGAAGCAACCCGTGGGAATAATGAATCTACCTATTGGGTAATTTTC
>CAYTNI010000091.1:0-9971 GCA_964439115.1 uncultured Saprospiraceae bacterium | reverse complement strand
ACATCCGACCCCTTACTCCGCCAGGAACTGATCAATAATATTCTGGCACACTACATCTATACCAATACTTCAAAGGCTCAACTACTCCTCGCCGAACAAGAAGACCTACTACTCCAATGGCCCAATCCTGCATTCCAGCTCAATTTCCACTACTATAATGCCGTCATTGAAAACCAACGCTACCATTTCTCTGATGCTGCCAAGTACTACCTCGACGCACTTATCCTCGCTGAAGAACAAGGCGACCCTTCCCTTCGAATTGGCCTTTACATTGACTATGCCGGAACCTGCATGAACCTCGACCGCCTTGAAGAAGCGGCTCAATGGCTCGAAAAAGCTCAAAAAATACTCCGACAACGCTACGATGAACGCCTCTCCTCCCGTTATAAATGCCGCGAAGGTTTCCTTCGCTTACACTATGGCGACCTCACCAAAGCCACCGAACTCCTCCTCGAAGCCGACAAAACCATCCTGGGCCTTTCATCCCTGGAACTCAAAGACCATTACTTCCTTTCATTAATCTATAGCGGCCTCGGCAAAATTTTCGAGCGCAGTGGCGATTTACAGCGCAGCGTGGAAGCATTCCGCAAAGTGGTACACACCTGCGAACACAATGGCATCCTTGCACGGATGGACTGGCATTACCTCAATCTCGGCGTTGCACTCATGTCACTTGGCGATTATCCCGAAGCAGAAGCTTTCTTCCAGCAGGTGGTCATCATGGAAGAAAAAGCAGAAATCACAGCCCGTGCCAGCGCACTCGGCAACCTGGGCTATTGCCGGTTCCGTCAACGCCAGTTCGAGGATGTACTCCAACTGTTCCAACAGGCTGAAACGCTCTTTAAATCCAAATCCGCCGGTGCGGCTAATCACTTTTCTATTATCGAAGGATGGCGCGGCAGCTTCTTCGCCGAAACCGGGCAGGTGCGCAAAGCCAAAAACCACTTCGCCAAAGCCTTCGAATTTGCCCGCCAGGCAGAAGACTACAAACAACTGTCCAGCATCTGCAGAGATGTTGCCGCATTTTATGCCGACCGCAGAGACTTCAAAAACGCCTATGAATTTCAGCAATTGTACGATCAAATGGCTGAACGCTACCGGGAGCAAATTAACCAGCAACACCTTATCGAACTGGAGGTAAGGTATGAGGCGGAGAAAAAAAAGCAGGAAGCCGAAATGTTGCGCCTCCAGGGCTACAAACTTCAGCTCAAGGCGCTGCGCGCCCAAATGAACCCTCACTTCCTATACAACGCGCTAAACGCTATTCAGCACTTCATTACCTCCAACGAAACCGGCGCCGCTTCCAAGTACCTCGCCAGATTTGCTCAACTGATGCGCCGCAGCCTGGAATATTCCAACTACGAGTATATCCCCCTCGAAAAAGAAATTGAATTCATCGAAGACTACCTCTTCCTGAATGAAAAACTTCGCTTCGAAGGCCGCCTCCAGTACCGGATTGAGGTGGATGATGACCTCGAAGAGGATATCTTCGGGGTGCCTACCATGATTGTGCAACCCTACGTAGAAAATGCGCTGGAACATGGCCTGCGCATCATTGATAACGGCATGGTTAAAGTTCGTTTTTCATGGTGCGATGACAATACCATACTCTGTACAGTCGAAGATAATGGCATTGGAAGGGAAAAAGCACGCCAAATGCAGCGCGCCAGAGGATTTTACAACGACCACCGATCTTTGGGCACCAACATCACGCTGGAACGCCTTCAACTCCTTCAGCAATCCGGCAAAAAAGGCATCCTGGTGCGCACCATTGACCTGCGGAAAGAACTCAACGGAGAGCCGTGCGGCACCCGCGTGGAAATAAAAATCCCCGTTGTACCACTTGGAGGAAGAGAAGTTTGATCCGCTTATGTGCATCTTTGCCGAAAATTTTACGCACTCCCTATGAAATACCTCATCGCCGGTTTGGGCAATATTGGCGCCGAATATGCCCATACACGCCATAATATCGGATTCCAGGTGTTAGATGCCCTCGCCGCCGCCGCAGAAGGCCAATGGCAAACCGACCACCTCGGCGATATTTGCAAAATCAAACACAAAGGCCGCACGCTCATCTTGCTCAAACCCTCCACCTATATGAACCGCAGCGGAAAATCCGTGCGCTACTGGATGCAAAAAGAAAAAATTGATGCCGGCAACCTCCTCGTAGTTCTTGACGAACTGAATCTTCCTTTCGGTAAACAAAGGCTTCGCGGACAAGGAAGCGATGGCGGCCACAACGGACTCAAAGATATTGATGCCAACCTCGGCAACAACAATTACTCAAGGCTCCGCATTGGTATAGGAAATGATTTTCCCAAAGGCCGACAGGCCGACTATGTGCTCTCCGAATGGTCGGCAACCGAAAATGAAACACTCCCTGAAATCCTTAAATTCGCCGCAGATACGATTAAAAGCTTCGCCGCTATTGGGCTTTCCCAAACCATGAATCTCTTTAATAAATAACCACCACCGGCGTGTCGATAAATCCGCTGGCACGGAAATTATGCTTTGCTTATTGGGTCTTTGAAATTCATACTCATCCAGGCCTTCTGAACAATCAGGTGAGGGCAAACCGTCCCTCTTGTTCATTTTGAAGCTAAAGCAATAGCTCCAACCCCGTAGCATCACACAAGGTGATGATGTTCCAGTCTTTTATTACTGCCTCTGCATCCGACCGTCGTTTTGCGGCAATAGCAATTAAGGAAGTGCCCGTAGATGGGGGTAGCACATCACTCCCATAGAACTCGGGCATTGTCTGTTCGCTTTGGAAAGATATAGCCGCCTTAGTCCAATTGTCAAATCCAAGTCCTGCCGAACGGCAAAGACGTTCCAATACGCGAAGAGATTTACGGTCAGTAGTATCTGCCACACATGAGAAGGTGTGGTAAGGTGAATGTCGCAACACCCCCAAAAAATCGAAAACCGGATAGCGTTTTCTACCGGCAACGGTATGGCCGCAAGGCGAAAAATCGAATATCACTACATCTCTGAAACGCCGTCCGGTATCTGGCCCCGGAATGCTGCTCAGACAAGCCTGCGCGGGGTCAATGGGTTTTGCCCACAGGATTTCAAATAATTTTCCGGATGGGACCCTCAAGGCCACCACCGCCTGGTCATGTAAAGGTTCTGCTCCGCAACCAAACTTCTGCCATACTGTTTTGGCAATTCGCTCTTTTCGGAGTGCTGTGGCTGCAATACCGAGATTGCGCCACGCGGAAGGGTTGCCTGCCTGAAGGGCTACGGCACGTTTGGCATAATGCATCATAGCTTTCCATTCGCCCTGCCATTTGTAAAGTTCGGCCAACTCAGCATGTGGCTCCCACCAGTCTGGTGATAGTTTGATGATTCGCCGATAGAGCTTGACCGCGTTATAGACATCCCTGTTTTCGGCAAACTGGCGGGCGTGGAGCATCAGTTCATGAGCAAATTCTTCATGGTGTATGTTCATGGTCATGGTTTGACAAAAACGGCGCGTTGCTCAAGCCCTCCAGCACTCCGCAATACTGCGCGATAAATACCGGCGGGCCATCCGGAAAGTGGTATCCGAATAGTTTCTACTCCCGAAACCCACAGGGGCTGCATTGCCCTGACTCCATGGTTGTGAATGATTTGCAGCCACCCTCCGGCTTCAAATGGAGCCTCCACGGTGAGCCAGTCTCCAGCGGGATTGGGAAAAACGCGCAGGATTTTATCCGCTTCGACTCCTTCCTCCAGTCCAGTAGAACAAACCGTAGCGATATGGTCGGCCACCCCTTGCCGAATGCCCGGAAGCATTGGGTAAAAGGCATCGCCCGGACATGCCGTAGTGCAGCCGTCCCGGTGCCCGGAAATGCGTTTCAGGTTGAGACCCGAATTGACGTGGAAGGTAGTAGCCAAGGGGTCGGCGTTAATATTACAAGCCTTCCAGGCCAGCAAGTCGCGCAGCTTGGAAAGTGCTGCCTGCGTAGGTGTGGCAGAAGTAAAATCGCCAATAACGCATACGCCCATAGTTGCGCCATTGGTGCCGCAAAAATGCGCTCCGGTAACGTTATCCCCGCGTCCTTCATACAGCACTCCGTTGGGGTCAATTAACCAGTTGTATCCAATATCAGCCCATCCATTGGTATTGACGTGAAAGTTCCAAAAAGAACGCACCACCGCCGCCCAATCCGATGCGGTATTTGAAGATGCCGAATGATGTACAATAAGATGGGTTACAGTTGTCATACTCGGGTTGGGATTTGGCGGACAATTACCGGCCGGGCACCAGTCGGAACGACGTAGCGGAGCCGGCATCGGACAAGGGCATGCCAGCAAATCCTCCGTTTCCGCCGGATAAAACGAAGTTGTAGCTCCCGGACTGAAGAACTGAAACACCAGACCTTCCACCTGCTCCTCCGCACGAACCTGAAAAAAACGCACCGATGCATCCTCAAAGCGAAGCTGTCCGATAATTCGACCCGGCAACTCAGCAGCGTGAAGTTCAGGCAATTCAAAAACCCAATCTGTCCATGTGCGCTCATCAGTAGAAAACCGCACCCATAGACCGGAAGCGCCTTCATTCCATACAGCTGACCACGATAAAAAGGGCGCTACCTCTACGAGCGGGATAGCATAAGTTTCGGGGGGAGCATTTACCGCCAAATCTCTTACAGGCAATTCTGCACGGGCACTCTGACCCCATACCCATCCAGATATCCCCAAAAACAAAAACGGCAGTAGCATTCTTTTCATGGTCAAAGGCAATTTTTATACAATAATAAGGTTTGTCAGACAAACATACAACAAGCAGCTATGCTCCTCGAATACTTTTCCAGGTTGCATAGAGTTTTTCCTGCGACGGCCGCTCGTCCGGAAGCGTCGGTAGCGCTTCACAGGGATGAAGCGCTTCATGGCACTCTGCCGGCAACATCTGATACAAGCGAGTACCCATGGTTTTCCATTCCAGCATTTCATCGCTGACTTCGCGGATGATGCGGCCCGGGTTACCCACTACTAAGCTACGGGGAGGAATCTTTTCTCCGGCCTTAATGAAGCAAAGTGCACCTATGATACATTCATCACCAATTTCGGCTTCGTCCATGAGTACGGCATTCATTCCCACCAAGGTATTGCGGCCAACATTAGCGCCGTGTACAATGGCGCCATGCCCAATGTGTGCGCCTTCGCGCAGATATAGCGTAATCCCAGGAAACATGTGAATGGTACAATTCTCCTGTACATTGCAGCCGTCTTCAATGACAACGCCGCCCCAGTCACCGCGAATAGCTGCCCCCGGACCGATATACACATCCCTGCCGATGATAACGTTACCGGTGACCACCGCCTGCGGATGTACAAAAGCGGATGGGTGAACTACCGGCTTGAACCCTTTAAATTCGTAGAACATACTTTACAGTTTTTCATCGCTATTAGCCTCCCCGTACAAACCCTTTCGAATGGCCATAAATTTATCCCTGTGAACCGAAGGAATAGTGCCATCTTCCTGAAGAAGTAGAAAAGCTAGTCGGTTTAAAAGCGTGATATATTGATCCAGAAGCTGGTGTTTTACCTTTCGCAATAAGGGCAGAAAAGTCAACTTAGGCCCATGGTCATCCGCTTTCTCTGCTCCAGACAGCATTTTAGCCAAATGCGTACGGAAAGCCCCGTGCTGTTCCATCTCATGTAGAGCCTTGGAAAGGGCGTTACGGTCAAAAAAAATTTTTTCCTCCAATGCGTTCAACTTATTTAAAAGCATCAGAAAGCCCAAATCCTTAATCCCGCTTCCGCGCAACGGGCCATCCCCGACAATGAATCCGCCGATATACATCAGCTCCACCCTGATGCCCATACGGATGGCCTGATCCAAAGGGTAGTTTTTAGTATCTATTTCGACCCCTTCCCAGTGTGCTGGTTCGGCTATTTGATCCGACAACTCCATCAGTGAGGTGCTTAAATTGCTGAATGCGGAGTGTAATTCAGTATCCTGAGCACTTAATTCTACGGCGTGGACCAGCGTCGAAACCGGGAACTCCTTCTCTTTGCCAAACAGAGACCCGATAAAATTAACCAGGATGAGTACTACCCATACCACAATACTCAGCAGGTAAAGCAATAACCTCCAGGCTATGCGAATGGCAATCCAAAACAACACGAGGGTTACCGCCAATACTACCCCTATCACTAAAGCCTCTAAAAAATTACCTTTCTTACCCGATGACCGATAACTCAGGCCCGGAATACCGGTGCGCAGGCTAAACCCTTTCGAACTAAAAGACCCCAAAGGCGTTCGCACACTTGGAGAAATACCGGATTTGGAGACATTAAAGCCCAGACCTCCACCAATGTTTATTCGTTTATAAAATCTAAACCCCATGGGTGTAAGTTTTTGATTTAAAGAAAGTGAACGTTAACCATATATGTACAGTCAAACCAATGCCATCCTACTATTCCAGGAGTTTACTATTTTGACAGGCTTACCGGGCCAGGAAATTTAATATCATTCCAATAAAAAAACAACAAGATATTATAAACGAGGTTCTTTAGTAATTTTTGCGTTTACCCTCCATCCAATCTACGTAAGGCACATCTCCTAGTCGCATTCGGATAGGAAATCGGAGCGCTTTCTCCAATTTCACCTCCATTTTACAGAATAGTGCCAGCTCTTTATATTGATAGGTTAGAGGCTGAGGGGTGGTCCGAAGGTACCTTAGAGGATTAGCGGTTGATAAAGCCGGAAAATTACCGGGTACCCGGTAAAGTTTCAAAAAAGATGGTTTTGAATCCTGGAGTGCTGGCATATAGAGCCCCGGGGCAATTCCCCCGAAAGCTTCCTGAGCCGATACAGGAGCATGAAAACCCCAAATAAAGGCCAGCAACCAGATTAATTGGATGGTGAAATTTACATGCCTCATACTTCTATAGGTGGTAAATGGTGCAAGACCTCATCGCTAACCGGTTGGGCGATGCGAAATCGGATATACTTAATGGTGCGTCCCTCCACCAGATGCATGTGCTCGTAATACGTTTTCAGAGCCAATTCAGGCAAGGGTAAAACACCTGAGTAAATATTGTCTGAATGTTCCAATAGCTCAACGCCGGGGAAGGCTTTCAAAGCCAAAAGTGAAAACGCGTAGAGTTCGTCAGAATCCGTTTTGAGATGAATATGCCCTCCCTGGGTGAGCAATCGGCTGTACATGGCCAGGAACCGATAGCTGGTCAATCGGCGATTGGATTTGCTGTTGCGCAGAAATGGGTCGGGGAATGTAATCCATATTTCACTTACCTCTCCTGGTGTAAAAAACTGCTCCATCAACTCGATGCGGGTGCGTAGAAAAGCAGCATTGGGCAGAGCTTCTGCAAGTGCTGTACTCGCACCTTTCCAAATGCGGGCACCTTTGATATCCACCCCAATAAAATTGCGTGCCGGGTATTGCCTCGCAAGGCCCAGCGTATATTCTCCCCGCCCGCAGGCTAGTTCAAGTGTGATGGGATGGGCATTCTGGAAATGTGCTGATTGCCACCTGCCCGCCATCCGGACTTCTACTCCTCCTGCTGCCGAAAGGATGGGCGTGCCCGCGTCAAAATTTTCATAGACGTTGGGGAATGAGGCCATTTCGGCAAATTTCTCCAATTTATTCCGCTTACTCATTATTCGGCTTTGCGGTACTTAACGTGACGATTCAGCCATTCATTGGTTTCCCATAGCATGTGCAAAATAGACTCTCTGGCGCGATAGCCATGACTTTCAGCCGGCAGTACCACATAGCGCACCGTAGCGCCATGGCCTTTCAATGCCGCATAAAACCGCTCACTTTGGATGGGGAATGTTCCGGAATTGTTGTCTGCCTCTCCGTGAATCAGCAAAATGGGCGTCTTAATTTTATCTGCAAAGTTAAACGGCGACATTTGAAAATACACTTCCGGTGCCTGCCAGTAAGTACGCTCTTCTGACTGAAAGCCGAAGGGTGTAAGCGTGCGGTTGTACGCGCCGCTCCGCGCGATGCCGGCTGCAAATAAATTGGTGTGCGCCAACAGATTGGCCGTCATAAACGCTCCGTAGGAATGGCCACCGACGGCGATGCGCTGGGGGTCTGCAACGCCCATGTCCACCAGTGCCCGGATTGCGGCTTCGGCATTATCGCGAAGTTGGGGTACAAAGGTTTCATTAGGTTCCGCATCGCCCTCTCCAATGATGGGCATGCTAAAATTGTCGAAAACAGCATATCCCTGAGTGAGAAAATACAGCGGAGAGCCCCAATTCAAGCGAATGAACTCATGGGGAGAAGTAGTAACCTGTCCGGCGGCATCTGCGCTCTTAAATTCCCGGGGATAGGCCCACATGATTACAGGAAGGGGTCCATCTTTGGTCTTGTCATATCCCGCAGGCAGAAAAAGCGTGCCTGTAAGTTCTATGCCATCAGAGCGTTTGTAGCGCACAAGCTCCTTGTTTACGCCGGCCAGCCCCGGGTACGGGTCAGTAAAACGGGTAAGGGGTTTAATGTCCCCTGATTTGAAGTTGCGCAAATAATAGTTAGGGGTTTCTTTTTCTGACTCACGCCGGGTAATGAACAAAGACTTGTCAGGATCCACCATGGTCACGGGCATTTCGTAGTAAGGCGACACAGAACGCCAGAGCCTTGAGATTTTCATCGTTTGCCGGTCCATGCGATCCAGGAACGGCTGATTGCCCTCGGGCGAGGCTCCGGAGCCGGTGAGATACAGCGTATTTCCACCATCGGCCATGAGCAATACGGAGCGCCCGTATTTGTTGGTTTGCGTCACGAAATTGCCGGGGTCCTTGTAACGGTCTTCAGTAGAGCGGTCAAACAAGGTTTCCTTTCCTGCTGCGAGGTTATTAGGTTTCCACATCCAGGTAATTTGCCGGCGGGAGCTCCACCAGCCTTCAGAAGCAAGTGCCAGGTTATCGCTTCCCCAGGCTATTCCACGAAAGCGAAGCTGAAAGCTCAAGCCCTCCACGGGTTGCCCGGAGAAGGGGGCATCCAGCGAAAACAGTTTATCCCGCACGGCAGCTTCCTGCCTGGGGTTGCCGCCATCCTGGGCTTCAACCCAATATATCGTAGCCGGCACATCAGCCCGCCAGTCAAAGCGACGGGGCCCTTTAGGAACTGCATCAAAGCCCTGAGGCAAATCCTCTGTCAAAGGAATCTTGGCCAGCGTCCGGACGACTTGTCCTTGAGTGTCCCAAATTTCTACATTTTGCGGGAAGCGATTATAGGGAACGAGATAGGAAAATGGCTTCTGGAGACGAGTCACCAGCAGGTATTTACCATCCGGGGAGGCAATAAAATCAGTGATTATTCCAGGAGTACCTACATCTACCCTGACCCCCTTATTGACCTGAATAAGAGATAGCTGAGCAGTGGTATAATATTCAAAAAGGGACTCGTCGTGCTCATCTGTCAGCAAATCCTGATAGGTGCGCACAGCAGCGGCTTTACCTTCGCTGAATTGAATAACCGGGCCGGCAGGAACTGCGCCGGGCTGAGGAACTGCCGGACGGGCAGCAGGAATCATGGCACATACAATCTGCTCATTGTCGAGCCATATATAGGGTTGTCCGGGCATGGCGGCATTAATCATCGGGCCGGTTTGAATGCGCGCAGTGGCGGATTTGACATCAACAACCCAAAGAGAGAGACCGGCTTCCTCTGTGTGAATGAAGGCTATTTTGGTTCCATCAGGCGACCAGGATACAAATTGAATGGCGGGATTGGCCGGCAGGCGTTGTACAGGACGTGGCGAGCCTGAGGAAATGGGCTGTAGCGTAAGTCCGGAAATAAACCCGGCGCGACTCGGCCCGTTGGTACGCGGATTGATGCGTATCCCCGCGAGTCGAAGCTCGGGCTGAGCAACTTCCTGGATAGATGGATACCCCGGTTGTTCCAAAAAAAGCATCCACTTGCGATCCGGACTGAAACTCAGTCCCGGCGTTACCGGAGCATTGACCAGCGCAGCAATAGCCTCAGGCGGTGTTTGATAACCACCTG
>CAYTNI010000090.1:0-10074 GCA_964439115.1 uncultured Saprospiraceae bacterium | reverse complement strand
TCAATCAAAGTTAAATATATTTTTTCTGGTTGTACAAAAAATTATTTTTACATAACAAAACCGTTGACCTATGACCGCAAAAAGGAAAAGCTGGACAGAAAAGATGAATTCACCGGCTGAACCCGAAATCAAAGCCATTGACAAAGCATTTTTCGGCATGCCGGTTGGCGCCCGCATGTGTATTCCAACGCCAAGGCTGCTGGAACAATACATCCGGCACATTCCGAAAGGCATAAAAGTATCCATAGAGACGATGCGAACCGATATTGCGCTGGAGACCCATGCAGATTTTACCTGCCCGCTGACAAGTGGAATTTTTTTGAGAATTGTGGCAGAAGCCGCACTGGAACAGCTCGCTCAGCACGGAGACCTTCAAAGGATTACTCCTTTCTGGAGAGTAGTAGATCCAGGTAGCAAGCTGGCGAAGAAATTATCCTGTGGCACTGATTTTATTGTCCAACAAAGGATGGCAGAGCACATTGCCTAGTGCACACTTAGTCAGGTTCTTCTTTCCCAGATAGTAATGTTTTTTCCAAATCGTTTCACGGGGCGGTAGCTGCTCTTCAGATATTCAGTGTACCTGTGTTCAGGTTTGAGTTCGCCCTGATACAGCACAAAGCGATGTGCCTGCGCGATGAGGTCATCCCAGGTTTTCTGCTCGTCAATCTGCAATGCATAAATATGGTGTGGTTCCCAAATTAGGGAGCGATGAACATAGGGGGTGGGGCAGTCCTGGTTTATAAGATAATATATAATATGGTGATAATTGCCGGTAAACACCAGGTCGCCAGGTTGAAGTCGCGCCTCCATCCATTGTGCAATCTGCCGGGGATAGTCCGGCTTATCATAGAAATCCCGCTTTTGCATCACTATGTTGGTGGCCACCACCAATCCCAATAGCGCGAAACCCAGCCCAGGTTGTACTATTTTTTCCATCCATCCCTTCAAAACCGGCCGGCTGCTGCTGAAAAAAGCACCGGCAAGCCCCGCAAAAGCCGGCATCAGCTGGATAAAGTAATGCCCAAACATGCGCCCGGTGATTAAAACAGGAAGCAACAACACACTGCTCCACAACAACCCCATAACCCTGATTTCCCTGGGGGCATACCCGGAAAATCCCGCATGGAAAAACATCGCCGAAACCGGAAAATACCTCAATAGAAAATCGCCTACAAATTTAATATAATCCCAAACTGCTTTGGTCTGTGGATACCGGCTCGTGACCTCAAGGGTGTAAAACCTGAAGGCTTCCTCCAGCCCCATCTGGCGATACCACCACCACACCGCTGTAATTGGCACCAACAGACATACCAACATCGCTGCCGAACGAAGGGTAAAACCACCCCAGGCCCTACCAGCCCGCCAATGCCGCAACAGCAAAAATATGCCCAGCGCCAATGCATCAAACAAAACTACATATTTCAGCAAAAAACCAATACCCAGACTTAAGCCCGCCAAAGCCCAGCTGGATAAAGCCGGACGACCACTCGCCAAATACCAGGCAAGTACCGTAAACAGCGTATAGTACAATTCTGTATTGGGCGAAACTCCGTAAAATCCATAAATGGAGGTAAGAAAAATGTAAATCACACCAGCGGCAAAAGCTGCACGGCGTTCCCCCCCCAGCCTAATTATCAGCAAACTAAGTAGAAATGCTGTGCCTGCAATCCAGATAGCTGTCCATATACGCAAGGCTGCAATCGAAGGGGTGACTTTTAGCATGGCGGCATACAACAGAAATATACCGGCCGGCTTGGTGTCCACATAGTCTTTGAAATAGGTCTTGCCTTTCAGCAGTCCATCTGCAATGACAATATAGGTGGACTCATCGTGATTGATGACGCTTGGAAAAAAAGACCAGAAGCGCATTAGCAACACAAATCCTATAAAAAACAGGGCCAGACGAAAATTACTCATGGTGGAACAGTGCTTTTGAAAAAATAAGTTGACAAGTATCCGATTTTACTTTATCTTTGTAGAAGTTTTTTTCCAAGAAGTTTAGCGGTTTGTGTCGCCAGTTTTTTGTCCGTTTTAGTTCCTGCTACGCTTTCTGGCAATTTGAGGCCTGTGTCCTTTCTATTTAGCAGGAATTTTGTGTCTTCCTCGCTTTTTGTTTTGGATTTCAGCGCAACCACATCTGTGATTGTTTAGTTTTTAATTTTCATTTTTTAAATTTTTTCTGATGAACATTTTTGTTGCAAAGTTGAACTTCAAAACCGAAAGCGACGATTTACGCTCTGCCTTCGAAGCGTTTGGCGAGGTAAGTTCTGCAAAGGTCATTATGGACCACGCCACCAACCGCTCTAAAGGTTTCGGTTTCGTGGAAATGCCTAATGATGATGAAGCAAGGGCCGCAATTTCCAATCTCAACGAATCCGAACTCGATGGCAGCACCATTGTGGTAAAAGAAGCTGAAGATCGCCCACGCGGCGGCGGTGGCGGCGGCTACGGCGGCGGTAATCGCGGCGGTGGCGGTGGCTACGGCGGCGGCAGTCGCGGCGGTGGCGGCGGCTACGGCGGTAATCGCGGCGGTGGCGGTGGCTACGGCGGCAATCGTGGTGGCGGCGGCTACGGTGGTGGTGGCGGCGGTCGTTATGACCGCGGTGACCGCTATGATCGCGGTGATCGTTACGACCGCGGCGGAAACGATCGCTATGATCGCAAAAGCCGCTTTCAGGATGATGATAACGGAGGTCAATATTAATACCATCCTCCCCGAAATCCCGGCCCCCTCAAGGGTCGGGATTTTTTTTTGTTAAAAACTTGTATTTTATTTTGCGGATTCCCAGAAAAGCCTCATCTTAGCAGCGCCCATGAACGAAGAGTGAAATCTTTATTATCTACGTTCAAAAACATCGGGTTATGCTCATCATCTACATCGTTTCGGCAGCTTTTATTGTCGGGGGAGGCGTGCTTTTCGTCAATTCTAGCCTTAACCGTAAGGCCTATAATTGACAAAAAGTTAGTTTTTCCTTGAATTCCCCCCATCCTTTTTTCCCATTGAACATAGCTTTTCGTACTATTTGTATTTCAAACATGAAATAGGAGTCTATCAAATTTCATGTAGGGGTGCAGTAGTAATTAACCATCTTCAATATCTTAAAATCGAGAGGCTATGATGATTATTTACATTGTATTGGGTGCCTTCGCATTAGGTTCCAGCATCGTGCTTGCCACAGAACTCACCAATGTTCGCACGGGTAAAAAACTGTTCTTTTAAGATTGCTTTTTGGTGAATTTCCCTAAATCCCTATTGTCTTGACGCGACATAGCATCAGGCTTTCCGCCTTGGTGTCGCAGGTACACACATGGATGTGCAGAAACCATGATGACTGTGAGTCCTTTTGGGATGGCAGGTGGGATGTGCACTAGATAATGGTGTGTTTCCGCGATGCCACGCAATCTTTCTGTCAAGGTTCAATCTGGCAATAGCGGCAATTACCTACAGATGGTGCTAAAGCCAATGTACTCCTTCTTACACAAAAGATTTCATGGATATGGTTTCATGGACTTGATGCGAAATCATAGTCCATATAATCATGGGTTAATTCAGCTTGAGTACCTCTAAAAATGCCTTTTGAGGAACTTCTACCTTTCCGAATTGGCGCATTTTCTTCTTCCCTTCCTTCTGCTTCTCCAGGAGTTTACGCTTTCTGGAGATATCCCCGCCGTAACATTTGGCAGTCACATCTTTGCGCATGGCAGAAATAGTTTCCCTGGCGATGATTTTCGCACCCACTGCTGCCTGAATGGCAATCACGAATTGCTGGCGGGGCAGCAATTCCTTCAGGCGTGCGCAGATGCCCCGGCCAAAGCTTTCGGCCTTCGTACGGTGAACGAGTGCGGAAAGGGCATCCACATTTTCGCCGTTGAGCTTGATGTCGAGTTTTACCAGGTCAGTACGACGGTAGTCCAAGGGATGGTAGTCGAAGGAAGCATAGCCTCGGGAAATGGATTTGAGGCGATCGTAAAAGTCGAAGACAATTTCTGCGAGAGGCATGTGGAAGGTCATTTCCACGCGATTCTGGGTGAGGTATTCCTGCTTGACGAGTATGCCCCGTTTGTCCATACACAGGGTCATGATGGAGCCGATATATTCCGGTTTGGTGATGATTTGTGCACCAATGTAGGGTTCTTCGGCAAAATCCAGCATGGTGGGATCGGGCATATCTGCCGGGTTGCGCACGATCAACTTTTCGCCTTTTTGCGTAAATGCATTGTAGGAAACGTTAGGTACCGTGGTGATGACATCCTGATTGAATTCCCGGGAGAGGCGTTCCTGTACGATTTCCAGGTGCAACATACCAAGGAAGCCGCAGCGAAAACCGAAGCCGAGCGCGGCGGATGATTCAGGTTCAAAAACCAGGGATGCGTCATTGAGCTGTAGCTTCTCCAAGCTGTCGCGCAAATCCTCGAAATCGTCATTATCCAGGGGGAAGATGCCGGCAAATACCATGGGTTTGACATCCTCAAATCCTTTGATGGGCTCCGAGGCAATACGTTGTTGGTGGGTAATGGTATCCCCTACCTTTATTTCCTTGGAGACTTTGATTCCGGTAATCACATAGCCAACATTGCCGGCACTGAGTTCCTGGCGGGGTACATAGTCGAGCTGCAGAATACCTACCTCGTCAGCGCCGTAGTTGCGTCCTGTGTTCATGAACAGGATTTTGTCGCCCTGGCGCAGGGTCCCGTTAAGGATGCGGATATTGGCGATAACGCCGCGGAAGGAGTTGAAGATGGAATCGAAGATGAGTGCCTGTAGAGGTGCCTCGGGATTTCCTTTGGGCGCTGGAACTCTTTCCACGATGGCACATAGAACTTCTGGTACACCCTGACCGGTGCGGCCACTGGCCAACAGGATTTCTTCGCGTTTGCAGCCAATGAGATCAATAATTTGGTCAGCGACATCATCCACCATGGCGCTATCCATATCAATCTTATTCAAAACCGGAATAATTTCCAGGTCGTGTTCAATGGCGAGGTAAAGGTTGGAAATGGTTTGTGCCTGAATACCCTGTGTCGCATCGACCAACAACAATGCGCCTTCACAGGCGGCAATGGAACGGGAAACCTCATAGGAAAAGTCCACATGCCCCGGGGTGTCAATCATGTTGAGGGTATATCGCTCTCCATCGGTATGGAGATAAGACATTTGGATGGCGTGGCTTTTGATGGTAATACCGCGCTCGCGCTCCAGGTCCATATCGTCGAGGGTTTGCTCCTTGAGGTCGCGGTGGGAGAGCGTCTTTGTGGTTTCCAAAAGACGGTCGGAAAGGGTACTCTTGCCGTGGTCAATATGTGCGATGACGCAGAAATTCCTGATGTTCTTCATGGCCGCAAAGATACGGATTAGCGCGTTACTAAAATTTTATTTCTCTATAAAGTGGCATAGATCCCGCAGTAGCGGAATTTCCATCCAGCGGATAAACCATAAATTGTTGATTTTTGTTTCCAGTCGCTAAATTCTGAGTATCTTGCTGGGATGAAACCGGAGACATTTTACCTTGCGCTGGGTTTGTGGATGGCACTCGCCATGCTGTTGCTTCCCTTGCAAATCAAGGTGGCGGCACCTTATGGACGGCATACGAAAACAAGCTGGGGGCCAATGATTAATAACCGCATTGGATGGATAGCGATGGAGATTATCTCTCCGCTATCGCTGCTGTACTGGTTGTGGGCGGGAGTGCCTGCTGTTTCACCTGTCCTTGTGGTGCTTGTATCGCTCTGGATGCTCCATTATCTGAATCGGAGCATTATTTTCCCCTTGCGCATACACACGCGGGGAAAGCAAATGCCGCTGGTCATCGCACTTTTTGCAGGTTTTTTCAATGTGGTCAATGGTTTTTTCAACGGTTACTGGTGGGGGTTCATTGCCGAGCCTTATCCGGCAGACTACTTGTACGATCCCCGTATGATTGGAGGCGCTTTCTTATTCCTTACCGGTGTATGGGTCAATCATCGCGCCGACACTATGCTTATTGCCTTGCGCAAACCCGGGGAGACCGACTACCGAATTCCCAGGGGCTGGTTGTTCAGGTATATTTCCTGCCCTAATCATTTTGGAGAAATACTGGAGTGGTTTGGTTTTGCCATTATGGCCTGGAACCTCCCTGCTTTTAGTTTTGCTTTGTGGACTGCCGCCAACCTTATTCCACGCGCCTTGGCACACCACCGCTGGTATCAGTCGAAATTTGACAACTATCCCTCTGAGCGGAAGGCCGTAATTCCCGGGGTGCTGTGATTGATATCTAAACTAAAACACAAATAGTCCTGCAGCTTGTTGCCACAGGACTATTCGACCGATATGGATTCAATTTGAGAATCAGGCCAGGGAAGCGACGCGCTTCATCAGGCTGCTTTTCAGGTTGGATGCTTTATTCTTGTGCCAGGTACCGCGCTTAGCTAAGCGGTCAACCATGCTGATTACCTTTGGGAGGAAGCCCTGGGCATCAGTTGCATCTTCAAGGCTGCGCAGGCGCTTGATGGCCGTGCGTGCAGTCTTTTTGTAGTAACGGTTTTGTACTTTACGCTTTTCATCCTGGCGGATTCGCTTCAGGGAAGACTTATGGTGTGCCATATTCTGTAGAATGCTTCTTTTTGGTTATTTCAAACGGAGTGCAAATGTAAGACCTTTTGGGAAAAATGCACAAATTTTTTGAAGAAAAAACTGAAACTTCGAAAAAGCACTCAGGCCACAGCATCAATATCGAGGATTTCCTCGTATAAGTCCATCAATTGGGCGCTGAGCAGGTCGCCCTGAAAGCGTTGAGCGTATTGGTATCCTTTTTCAATCATTTGGCGCTGGAGTACAGTATCGTCAAGGATGCTAGAGATGCCGTGGGCAATTTCTTCCGGGTTTTGCGGGTTTACGAGAATAGAATCCGGGCCGGCTGCTTCGGGCAGGGAGGATATATTCGAGGTGATAACCGGAGTTTCGCTGAAAAGGGCCTCCAGTATGGGAATACCGAACCCTTCGTACAAGGAGGGGTAGATGAAAATATCAGCCTGTTGGTAAATTGCCGGCAAATCCTCGTAGTCTGGCCGGATAAACCAAACACGCTCAGAAAGCTGGTGCTGTTGGATATATCCCAGCACTTTTTGCTTATAAGCCGTTCCATCGCCTACCACCACAAGGGGGAGCTGCAGCTCGGCCGGCAGTTGACGCATAGCTTCCAAAACCACCATCAGGTTCTTGCGCTCATTCAGGGTGCCAACAAAGAGGAGGTAATCCCGCGGCAGGGCATATTTTTGAAGCACGTAGTCAATTGTTTTTTGCGACTTCTCCTGCTGGAATTGTTCGTTACAGGATTGGTAGATGACGGTTATTCGTTCAGGCGATACGCCGTAGTATTCCATCAGGTCCTGCCTGGTGCTGTCACTGATTGCGATGATGTGGTTTGCTTTATGTGCGGCGTGCAGTACCTTAATATCGTATATCTGTCGGTCGGCCCATGGGTAAAAGGAGGGATACCGCTTAAATGCCAGATCGTGCATGGTAACAACTGTGGGAATGCCTGCCCGCCTGAGGCTGGCAGGAATCTCGTGGCTAAGCCCGTGAAATAGTTGAATTTTATGGCGCTTCAAAAGCCGAACCACTCCCAGTGTTCTCCAATAAGCGCCCCAGCCGGTTGTCGGCGTGTGCACACTAAAAAGAGGACTTTGAAGAAAATACTGGGTTTCCCGTTGCTTTACCGTCTTAGGACTGTATAAGAAGTACTCATTATCCGGATAATAAGCAGCCATATTTCGCACTAAGGTTCGGCTGTAATTACCCAGACCTCTAAAGTTATTGAACAGTCTTTTGGCGTCGTAGCCGATGCGAAACATGGCAGAGGAGATTACTTTCAAAAGTGAAGGTAAAAAAAACTCCAATGCGAACAAGGATTTCGCATTGGAGTTGTGGCAAAAACTGCCATCGGAGGAGAATTATTTTCGCTTATACGGCGAAACTTTCGCCGCAGCCACAAGTGCGTGCTGCATTGGGGTTATTGAAAAAGAACCCTTTGCCTTCAAGCCCTCCGGAGAATTCAAGTGTCGAATTAAAAAGATAGAGGAAACTCTTGAGATCAGTGACTACTTTTACACCATTGTCCACGAATACCTGATCGTTCGGCTTGTCTTCATTGTCGAAATCCATTTTGTAAGTCAACCCAGAGCAGCCACCACTGGTGATGCTCACCCGGATAAAGTACTCCTCACCGATGTGCTCCTTGTCCCGGAGTTCCTGGATTTTGGACTTAGCGCTGTCAGCTACGAAAAGCATGGTTTCATGGTGATTTCAGCGAAAGAATTACGATTAACTTTAAAAAGCATTACACTGGAAGATTATCAAAAATCCATTTAGTGCGCGGCAGATTCAGCTTCCACCTGAATGCCATTTTTTTGCTTGTAATCATTGATGGCGCTCTTGATGGCATCTTCTGCCAATACGGAGCAGTGAATTTTTACCGGCGGAAGCGCAAGCTCTTCGACGATATCCATATTGTCAATGGAGGCCGCTTCATCAATGGTTTTGCCTTTAATCCACTCTGTGGCCAAAGAGGAGGAAGCGATAGCTGACCCACAGCCAAAGGTCTTGAATCTGGCATCGGTAATAACCTGAGTTTCCGGATCCACCTCTATCTGGAGGCGCATGACGTCGCCGCACTCCGGTGCGCCCACCAGACCTGTGCCAACATTCTTCTTGCTTTTATCCAGTGTCCCTACATTTTTGGGATTCTGGAAATGATCGAGTACTTTTTGTGAGTATGCCATTGTGCAAAGAATTTTATGATTGATTGATGTAGTGGATACTTTAAATTTTTTGTCGGTCTGATATCCCCGTTGTAAGCGGGGAGCATGGTTTCTTTGAATCCATTATGGGATTGATGAAACTCAATGTTCCTGCCATTCCACGGAGTTGAGGTCAATGCCTTCCTTGTACATTTCCCAGATCGGACTTAAATCTCTCATGTGATTCACACCCTTTTTGACGAGCTGGATGGCGCGGTCAATTTCTTCTTCGGTAGTGAATCGGCCCAGACTGAATCGGATGGAGGAGTGTGCGAGGTCATCACCTAAACCGAGAGCCACGAGCACGTAAGAAGGCTCCAAAGATGCGGAGGTACAGGCTGAACCCGAAGAAACTGCGATATTCTGGTTGAAGGTCATCATCAGGCCTTCACCCTCTACGTGTTTGAAGGAAATATTGGTAACATGTGGCATGCGATTATCGCGGTTGCCATTGATATATACTTCTTCAAGTTCCATCATGGAACTTTCGAGTTTATCGCGCAATTTGCCCAGTCGGGCGGCATCTTCGGCCATTTCGAGCCTGGCAATTTCGGCAGCCTTACCAAATCCTACAATTCCTGGAACGTTGAGCGTGCCGGAACGCATGCCGCGCTCGTGGCCGCCGCCGTCCATCTGAGCCGTAACTTTCACCCGGGGGTTTTTACGGCTTACGTATAGTGCACCAACTCCTTTGGGGCCATACATTTTATGAGAAGTAAACGCCAAAAGATGTACGCCTGCTTCTTTGGGATTGACAGGTATTTTACCCACGGCTTGCGTAGCATCACTCATGAGCAGTACGCCATGCCGGGCACAAATCTGACCAATTTCTGCCATTGGCTGAATCACCCCGGTTTCATTGTTGGCCCACATTACAGATACCAAAATGGTTGTCGGCTTAATGGCCGCTTCCAGTGCCTGGAGGTCAATAAGCCCATCGGCCTGTACGTCGAGATAAGTAACTTCTGCACCGAGCTTCTCGAGGTGATCACAGGTGTCCAAAACCGCTTTGTGCTCGGTTTTCACCGTGATAATGTGATTGCCCTTGCGGCTGTACATCTCAAATACACCCTTGATAGCCAGGTTGTTAGATTCTGTGGCGCCGGAAGTAAAGATGATTTCCTTAGAATCTACATTGATGAGCTGTGCCACCTGTTCGCGGGCATAATCCACAGCCTCTTCAGCCTGCCATCCGAACGGGTGGTTACGGCTAGCTGCATTGCCTGGTTTTTGGTAGAAAAAAGGCAACATCGCATCCACAACACGGGGGTCTGTAGGCGTAGTTGAGTTATTGTCCAG
>CAYTNI010000089.1:0-10114 GCA_964439115.1 uncultured Saprospiraceae bacterium | reverse complement strand
ATTGCTGTTCGACTGATTCTGATAGAGGGTAACCACCGCATTTTCTATTACAATCCGGCTACTGACCCTTACACCAACGATTCCCCTTCTGATATGTTGGATGAAAATCAGATAACAATTGATGCTGTAATCGGAAGTGGTAATTACGATATCGGGCATGTTTTTGGTACTGCAGGAGGCGGACTTGCTTTTTTGAACGCCCCCTGTACAGATCGAAAAGCAAAGGGAATGACCGGGCTTTCAAGTCCTGTCGGAGACCCTTTCTATATTGATTATGTGGCGCATGAAATGGGGCATCAGTTTGGCGCTAACCATACACAGAATAATGATTGCAATCGCGCCGCCGTGGCCGCTTTTGAACCTGGAAGCGCCAGCACCATCATGGGATATGCCGGAATTTGCGCTCCTAATGTACAGAATTTTTCAGATCCCTATTTCCACGCCATAAGCATCCAGGAAATGACGAATTTCGTCACTGGTAATACCGGCAATGGTTGTGCAACACCCATCCTTTCGCCTAATCAAGCACCGGAGATTACCCCTATACCTGAATATGTAATTCCTCGTTCTACCCCTTTTGTGCTGACGGCTGCTGCTTCAGACCCTGACAATCATCCGCTCACTTACTGCTGGGAACAATGGGAGAATGAGGTGGCGCCTATGCCTCCCCAGCCCACCCAAACCATCGGGCCTTCTTTCCGGTCTTTCCTTCCAACAGCATCGCCTTCGCGTTATTTTCCCCGCCTCCAGGATATTCACGGCAGCCCCACCTGGGAGGTATTGCCTGCCGTTGCCCGCAGTCTGAGTTTCCGAGCAACCGTCCGGGATTTTAATGGCACTTTTGGCTGTACTACTGAAGCTCAGGCGGATATCGAAGTGGAGGGAAGTGCCGGCCCTTTCATCATAACCTTTCCTAATGCCGTTCTCGACTGGCAGGAGGGGCTCCAGTATGTGATTACCTGGAATGTAGCCGGTACTGACCTGGCGCCCGTATCCTGCGAAGAGGTGGAAATATGGTTGTCGTATGACGACGGATTAACTTTCCCCGTTCTGCTGGCCAGTGGGACCGCCAATGATGGGGAACAAGCGGTGGTACTTCCCGCCGGTACCACCAACAAAGCCAGAATCATGGTGCGCTGTGCCGATAATATATTTTTTAATGTGACGCGCACCAATTTTCGAATCCTCCCTGCCACGGTACCGGATTTTGCTTTTTATGCCGTCCCTGAAACTTCCAGCTCCTGTGTATCTGATGTGGTTTATACCATTTTGACCAGCTCCCTGCAAGGATTCTCCGAACCTGTGGAGTTTGCTGTTTCCGGCTTGCCTGCTGGTGTTGATACCTCTTTTTCTGTCAACCCAGTTATTCCCGGCGATACGACATTGCTCACCGTGAGCGGAATTTCTAATGTCGTTCCCGGAAACTACCCTTTGACTATCCTCGCTACCACCTCTACAGGATTTAAAACCTTTCCGGTATTTTTGGTGGTGTTGCCCACTCCTGACCAGGTTGAATTACTCATGCCGGCCAATCTGGCTGTCGATCAATCTGTGAGGCCATTACTTTCCTGGAATGCCGCCCTCAACACTACCAACTATCGCATAGAAATCGCTATAGACGAAGACTTTCAGCAAATTATCCAACAATTTTCTGCCGCTACTACACAAATTCAAATCACTGAAATGCTCCAGGGCGCAACCACCTATTTTTGGAGAGTGCGGGGAGTGAGCCCTTGTACCCAGGGCTCCTGGTCCGGAGTTTACAGATTCACTACCGGCCCATGCCTGACTTTCATGAGTAGCGATGTACCCTTGGAAATATCTTCGGAAATTGATAGCATCTTCTCTGCGATTCAAATTGACGCTCCCGGCGCCGTAATTACCGACCTGAATGTCGTGCAACTGTCGGGAACCCATACCTGGGTCTCTGACCTCCGGTTTTCTCTGATTGGGCCGGACAGCACCGTGGTGCCCCTTTTCGGTCCGGTGTGCGATGATGAATGGGACTTCAACCTCAATCTCGACCAGGAAGCGCCAGTCGGGGCTATTCCCTGTCCTCCTACTACCGGCCTCTCCTATAGGCCGTCAGGCGATTTATCGGTCTTTTACGAACGGGAACTGAGTGGTCAATGGACGTTGAAAGTACTCGATGTATGGCAGCAGGATGGTGGCGTGCTCGAATCCTGGGGATTGGAGGTTTGTATGACTGGATACCAGAATCCCCTGCCGGTGACCTGGCTCGAATTTTTGGCCAAGCCGGCCGATAAGGCCATTCAATTATCCTGGATAACGGCTTCAGAACAAGATAATGCCGGTTTTGAGGTGGAGCGCAGTGAAGGATTTCCTGGTGATTTTAAATCCATGGCCTGGGTAGAGGGCAAGGGGACTACCCAGTCGGAAAGTAGGTATAGCTTTTTAGATACCCAGGTTCGCCCCGGTATTCCTTATTATTACAGGTTGCGCCAAATGGATTTCGATGGCCATTTTCAATACTCAGAGATTCGAACGGCATCGCTCGAAGGAGCAGGCAGAGACTCCAGGGTTTTTCCTAATCCTGCCAGCCAGGAGTTTTTTGTGGAATTACCGGATTCCTCCACAGGTGATATCGTGTTGGAATTATTCGATGCCAGGGGCTCTTTATTGGAAAAACGCCTGGGTACCGCTTCTTTGGAGCGCTTTCCGGCGGTAAACCTGCCAAGAGGCTCCTACGTGGTTCGGGTAAGCACTTCGGGCATCGTAAAAACATGGCGCGTAGTCCTGCGTTGAAAAAATCACAGGGAGTTAGCCCTACATTGGCAAAAGTCATTTTCTCAAGCATGGCCAAATAGTGATATTTGCCCCGCTTTCTGAATAGTTATTATCCTCAGCAAGCATTATAAATCAAAAAACATGGTACTACCACGCCAAAAACCTGTAGAAACTGCCGCATGGACGGCTCTGAAAACCCATTTTAAGGAGATGCAGTCCGTCCACATGCGCGATTTATTTGCTGAAGACCCCGGGCGTTTCGAACACTTTTCCCTGCAATTTGAGGAAATGCTGGTGGACTATTCCAAGAATATCATCACCGATGAAACCCTGAACCTCCTGCTTCAACTGGCAGAGGAATGCAAGCTGGCAGAAGCCAAAGAACTTATGTTTTCCGGACAAAAAATTAATGAAACGGAAAACCGGGCTGTGTTGCACACGGCTTTGCGCAATCGCTCCCAGTCACCGGTCATGCTGGATGGACAGGACGTTATGCCGGCAGTTCATAAAGTGCTGAGGCAAATGGAGTTCTTTTCCCAGGTAGTGCATGATGGCTCATGGAAGGGATTCAGTGGCAAACGGATTACAGATATTGTTAATATTGGTATTGGCGGCTCTGATCTTGGTCCTGTGATGGTCACAGAAGCGCTTCGCCCATATTGGGTAGAGGGTATCCGGGCGCATTTTGTATCTAATGTGGATGGTACTCATATTGCTGAAACACTGCGGCGGGTTAATCCGGAGACTACGCTTTTCCTAATTGCCTCCAAAACTTTCACTACTCAGGAAACCATGGCCAACGCCTTCAGTGCCAGGGAATGGTTTCTTGCGCATGCCGGTGCAGAAAGTCATGTAGCAAAACACTTCGTGGCCATCAGTACGAATACCGCCGCTGTGGTGGATTTCGGTATTGCACCGGAGAATATGTTCGAGTTTTGGGATTGGGTAGGAGGTCGGTATTCATTGACTTCTGCTATTGGCTTGTCTATCGCACTAACGATTGGGTACCGCAATTTTGAATCCCTGCTCGATGGTTTCCATGCGATGGATATGCACTTTCGCTATGCTTCGCCGGAGTATAATCTACCGACCTTACTGGCGCTTATCGGCATTTGGTACAATAATTTTTTTGGTGCAGAAACGGAGGCTATCTTGCCCTACGACCAATACCTGCACCGCTTCCCGGCCTATTTTCAGCAGGGGAATATGGAAAGTAATGGAAAAAATACAGATAGGGATGGTCATCCCGTTACCTGGCAAACCGGGCCGGTGGTGTGGGGCGAACCGGGCACCAATGGACAACACGCATTTTATCAGCTCATCCACCAAGGCACCAAGCTCATTCCCTGCGATTTTATCGCGGCAGCGCAAAGTCACAACCCGGTAGGAGAACACCATCTCATGCTGATGTCCAACTTTTTTGCACAGACTGAAGCGCTTCTCCGGGGCAAAACAGGCGATGAAGCCCAGGTAGAACTTAAAGCAGCCGGAAAAACCGAAGCAGAAATCGCCAAGCTCCTACCATTTAAAGTTTTCCCCGGCAACCGGCCTTCCAACTCTATTTTGCTCAAAAAAATCACGCCCCGCAGCCTTGGAAGCCTGATTGCACTTTACGAGCACAAGATTTTCGTACAGGGTATCATCTGGAATGTGTTCAGCTTTGACCAGTGGGGAGTGGAGTTGGGAAAACAGCTCGCCAATACCATTTTGCCGGAATTGCGCCACGACGATGCCGTTTTTGGCCATGATTCCTCCACCAATGGCTTGATTAATGCCTTCAAGGACATGAGATAACGCAAATCTCACCGAGGCAAAAGGGCTATTTTCTGCGTCGTTATAGCTCCGCCCTGGCGCAACGCAAGGAAGTAAGCACCTGCCGGAAATTCAGAAAGTTCGACTTCGGTATTGTCGGAACCCTTGGCCAATATCTGTCCCATACTGTTGAACAATGAATAATCAAAGCGTTCATTTTCCAGGGGCGGTATTACCTGAAACTTCCCATGTGTCGGGTTGGGAAAAATCCGCCATCCATTTCCCTTAGCATCGTCAACAGAAGCATTGACATTACAGAACAGCGATGTGAGTTGGCTCCATAATGCATTGTCAAAACCGGATAGTGACAGGCTAAAGCCTCCTGCGTCTTCGCCCAAACGCACAATGACCATATTCATGGATGGGATGATGTAGAGTTTCTGGTCGTTCGCTCCCAGTGCGGCAATCAGGTCTTCCGGTGCATTGGGAATGAGATGGCCTGCAAAATTTAACTGTGACCCCGGAACCTTAAAAAATTCTTTTCCGTTGAGCCACCACAGGTATCCGTAAGCCGGATTGAGGCCTTGGGAAGTGTTGATCATAGCCTGAAAATATGCGGTATCGCGCATAAGGGTATCGGTTGCCCAAACCCCTTTGTGGAGCATCATCAGCCCAAACCGTGCCATGCTGCGTGCATCGCTGAAGTAAATCTGGTTATAGCCCTGTGATAGCCAAATCCCCCTCATGCCGAGGCGATTTCTGATTTTTTGAAAAAAAAGCGTGTTCAGATTTTGCCCGGTCGCCTCCGAAAGTACGTTGGTGAGCAGTGTATAGGGTGCATTGTGATAGGCCCATCGGGAGCCGGCATCCGCCTGATAGGTCAGGCAGGCGGGGAGGGTGCAATAATCATCAGCGGTACCATCGCGCAGGCCGGTCGTCATGGTAAGCTGATCCCGGATGGTAATCAGGGCTTCTTTTTCTGGCGGCAGGGAAGTCCAGCCGGTGCCAAGGTAGTTTGAAGTAGGCTCATCAATATCAAGTAGGCCGTCTTCCTGAGCCTGCCCCACCAGGAAAGCAGTCAGCGTTTTGCCGGCAGAAGCCCAATACCAGAAGCTGTCGCGGGTAAATTGCCCAAAGTATTGTTCCAGGGCAATACGACCATCCTTTAGTATGATAAAAGCCTTGGTGTCATTAGTGTCGAGATACTGATACAATGAATCGATGCGTTGGGTACACCATCCGAGTCCTTCGGGGGATACCGTTTCCCAGGTATTGCCGATATTAGGTGGGAAATAAAGAGACTGTGCCTGGGTGACGGAAAGGAGACCCAGCCAAAGCGAGCACAGCAGCGCGACATTTATGATTTTCATTGTATATATTTGACAGGCACTAAATGATAAGACATCCATAATCGCCCCGGGTTTAGTTTGAAAACTGAATAAATTAGGTCAATTTTATACCAAAATGGAAAAAGCTACTCTTTTTTCCGATATTTGTGCAACGCGATTTAACCATCTACTTATGATTAACCTTATTTTGTTCGGCCCTCCGGGCTCCGGCAAAGGCACGCAAGCAGAAAAGCTGAAGGAAAAATACCAGTTGCTGCACATTTCCACGGGAGATCTGTTCCGCTACGAATTGGGCAACAATACAACACTTGGTGTCCTGGCACGTAGTTATATGGAGAAGGGGCAACTGGTGCCCGACGAGGTAACGGTGGGCATGCTGCGCAACAAGGTAGATGCTCATCCGGAGGCTATGGGGTATATTTTTGATGGTTTCCCCCGTACGATAGCGCAGGCTGAATCGCTGGATGCCATGTTGGCTGAGCGCGGCCAGCAAATTTCATGTTTATTGATGCTGGATGTTCCGGAAGATGAAATTGTAGCGCGAATCTTATCCCGTGGAAAGACCTCAGGTCGTGCCGATGACAACGACCCGGCTATCATACGAAGCCGCTTCGAGGTTTATCTCAAGGAGACTACACCGGTATTTGATTTTTATGCACAAGGCGGCAAAGCCATAAAGGTGAACGGTGTCGGCGAAATTGAGCAGATCTTTGCCCGATTATGCGAGGAGATTGACAAGGTGTAAACTTGCTATCTCGCCCCGAAAAGCAGACGGGGTGCTTCCAACTTCTCACCAGCATAATAGACTCTTTCCAGGAATAATCCTGCAGGAGGTGCGGTGTATTTCGCCGGTTCAGCAGAAGCCTTTTGCAACATTTCGCGGATTTGCATGGCTTCCATTTTGCCGCGACCTACTTCCACGAGTACGCCGGTAATGCGCCTTACCATTTTCCACAAAAAATGGGAGCCAATGATGTGTATGAGGATGAGTTCGCCGTGCTCCATTACCTCAAGGCGTTCAATTTTGACTAAGGAAGATTGAGCTTCATCCTTTTCATTGGAAAAGGAGCGAAAATCGTGCATGCCTGTGAGTTGTCGAGCGGCACGGCGCATAGCCTCTGCATCAAGGCGGTCCTTTACCCACCACATATATTTTTTGCCGAATGCATTTCGACGGCGGGAGATTTGATACACATAGCTTCTGGCGGAGGCATCGTGGCGTGCATGGAAACGGGCAGGCGCCTTTTCTACCTGCAGGATATTGACATCGGAGGGGAGCTCGTCATTAAGGCGCATTCTGATAGTCTGTGGGGCAAGGTCAGTCTGGACCTCCAGGTGGGCCACTTGTCCGAGGGCATGCACGCCGGCGTCAGTTCGGCCGGCACCAAAAAATTCAAATTTTTCAGTTTGGAATACGTTACGGCAGGCATCCATACAGACGCCCTGGATACTGCGAGCATCTTTTTGGATTTGCCATCCCTGGTATCGGGAGCCGTCATATTCAAGCGTTATCTTGAATCGCGCCATATTTTTGGCGAAAGATAAGTTCTTGAAACCAATTCTTGGTGGAAATGTGTTAAGGAAAGCATTATCTTTGCGGCGCCTTTAAAGAAAGGCGGTTTTGGATGCGGTTTTGAATTAAATACAAGCATCTGTTAATTTTTTGGTCCCGTAGCTCAGTTGGATAGAGCATCTGCCTTCAGCAATTCCGGAAATCCGGAAATTATTTAGGAGCCGTTGCGAGGGAAACAGAACCCGCAATGTGGATGTCGCTGTATCGGGGAAACCTTTGGCTCCAGTGAGTCTGGCAATCCCGAGGAAACTTCAGGACGTTTTTAGTCCGGACGCCTGGAAGGACAACACCATTTTCGTCTTTTGGCGTGGCTTGCAGCCAATCGACGCCCCTGGTGTTGAGGTACAGGCGTTCCTGTACGGTGCATGTTGGCGGTACAATCCGTCGGTGCATTCAGGGAGGCTCCGTAGAGACTATACGCGGCACGCCTGAGATGGCGAAGAGATAGTCCAGACCACAAATCCCGGCACGTCCGGGAGCGGCGAAAGCCGTAGCGGGTAAGCTAAGCAGACGGTCACAGGTTCGAGTCCTGTCGGGATCACCCCTCTTTTTAACAGCCATAAGTGCTTCTCAGCATCGGCTGTAGCACAGATTCGCACTTTTACCTTCTGAAGTACTACTTCAAATCGCTAGGGTACAAAAAAGGGTAACTTTTTGTTAATCCTTTGTTTTGCACCGCAGTGTGAGATTAAAACCCCATGCGCTGATTCCTGGATAATTATGGCGCTAATCCATATTTGGCAAAAAAAATGCCATTTCTTCTTTTTTTTACAATATTATTTTCAAATTCGCAGGTCTCAACACAAAAACCATGCGAAAAATTCAATTCGAGGATCTGATTGAAGCACTCGAGTTATTCAGTAAACAAGGAGAAAGTTATGCGGATGAAAACGGAAGGCACGGCTGGCGCAACCCCATCCGCGCTGACACAGGAGCGCTACTGCGAAGCTTTGTCCTCGCCCTTCAACCACGGCGTGTTCTTGAAATCGGTACGGCTCATGGGTTATCAGCCCTCTACCTCTCCAGTGGATGGCACAACACAGATGGTGTACGCCTGGATACCATTGAATTTGATGCCGAAGTAGCCGCTGCCGCACAGGCAAGAATGGACTCCGTTGCAGCTCCCATCCGGGTACTGTCCGGTGACGCATCAGTAGTTATTCCATCCTTGCATGACCATTACGAAGTCGTGTTTTTCGATGCACAGAAAAGCCTCTACCTCCCGCATTTTCTACAACTACTCGAGGCTAAATGCATCGGACCGGGCTCGCTCATCCTGGCCGATAATGTCGTGGACCGCCGTGAGGAATGCCTCGACTTTCTCAAATATTTTGAAGAAAGCAATATCCCACATACGGTTTTGCCTACTGAATGTGGACTGCTTGTGGCCAGATTAACCTAATCATTATGGCACACCAAAACCCGCGGAAAATTTCCCTGCATTTTATGGACCCACTGGAGCAGATACTGCCAGATGGGATGCTTTGTACCCGTCGGGATGGGCGCACCTATCCACCTTTCATTGATCCCGCGCAGGTGGAGCAGCTGTCCAGCACCTGGGATACCGAGGCGCATGATATTTTCATCTGCACCCATCAGAAAGTGGGCACCCATCTGACCAAAAAGTTTGTGGTGGAGATACTCCGCAGCCTAGTCGCTTACCCTAAGGTCCATCCTATCGCAGAGGGCGATATAGGCCACGGTACAATTCCGTGGCCCGAAGTGCTGGTATCGCAGCACGGTATGGATTATTTTTTTGAATATCTGCATCAAACGGCCGGGTTTCCGAGAGTGTGGTACACCCATTGCTGTGGGGCGGATTTGCCCTTTCGGCATATCCATCCCAAATCCAAATTTATTTTTGTAGTGCGCGATCCTAAGAGCGTAGTGGTGTCTCAGTATTTTTTTTATAAGTCGCACCCAATGCTTTCCGTACCTCCGGCAATGGATTTGAGCAGCTTCGTGGATCTCTTTATCGCAGGAAACTTATACTTTGGCGACTATCACTACCATGCCCTCGACTGGATTGGCTGTTGTGGTGGGCGCATAAGCCGGGATCAGATTCTGGTGCTGCGCTATGAAGAATTGGTAGAGGCTAAGGTAGCTGTGGTCGAACGCCTTTCACGGTTTCTTATTCCCGAAGGTTGCCTTTCGCCCGAACAGTTTCGGCAAATCGCCCAAAGTACAGATTTTCAGCACATGAAAAAGGATATTACCAATAACCCGCGAAGCTTCCATTTTAACCCGGAAACTTTCTTTCGCGCAGGAACTACCCACGACTGGGAAGCTCATTTGTCAGACGCCGAAGCCGCGCGCATAGATGAAAAAAGCTGCAGAATCTGGGGCGAGGGCCGTGAAAGTAGCCCTGATCTCCGCGGTATTCCCAATTTGTTGCTGTAACTTTGACGATTATGGAATCCACACTGATTGAAGATATAAAAGACATCATGGCGCGCGACCTCCTCGTGCTGGCCAAAGAAATCGAAGCGATTCCCAATGAACAATTGTGGCAGTCGTTACCGGGGGTGACCAATTCTGCGGGTACGTTGGCTCTACACCTCTGTGGCAATTTGCGCCATTTTATAGGTGCTGTATTAGGGCGTGATGGTTACCTGCGGGATCGAGATGGCGAGTTCGCACGCCGCGACCTTTCAAAGGCGGAATTAATGGCTGAAATCCACCAGGCCCGCGA
>CAYTNI010000088.1:0-10126 GCA_964439115.1 uncultured Saprospiraceae bacterium | reverse complement strand
GGTGACTAAAAGCTCCATAGAATTTCGTTTTTTGAAAACAGCCCAAAGTAAGGCAAAAGGGTTCATATTTTGGAGTTATATTTGCCTCTTCGTGAAAGAACCATTATGAAACCGCTAATTATTGGCATCTGCGGCGGCAGCGGCGCGGGGAAAACTACCTTCATCAAGCATCTTAAATCTCGTTTTTCCGAACGGGAACTATGCGTTTTGTCCTTAGATGATTACTACCTTCCCCGCGAATTGCAGCACGAAGACCAGCAGGGCGTCAAAAATTTCGACAAGCCAAAATCCATTGATAAAAAGGAGTTTGTGCGCGACCTGAAGCGGCTGGTAGCAGGCGAAACCGTTACCCGGCAGGAATATGTGTTCAACAATGAGCTCGCTAAACCCCGCAAGCTCATTTTCCGTCCGGCTCCGGTGATTGTGGTGGAAGGCATCTTCATTTTCCACTTCAAGAAGGTGCGCAATCAATTAGACTTAAAGGTTTTCCTACATGCCAAGGAAAATCTCAAGGTCATTCGCCGCATCAAGCGCGACCAGGTTGAACGCAATTATCCCATAGAAGATGTGCTCTACCGATACCAGTATCACGTATTGCCCACCTTTGAACGGTACATACAACCTTACATGGAGGACGCGGATATCATCATCACCAATAATTCGAGTTTTGACAAAGGGCTGGCGGTATTGGCCGGGTTTATCGGAGAATACCTTGAGAAACCCACACAGGCCTGGCAAGAGCCAGAGATTTAATTTTGTGTTTTTGCCAATCCTGCTCCATCCAGGTATCTAAGACCCATCAGGGTAAATACCATGAAAAAGGCGGTTCCTAATTGCGTTTCCAGGGTATGTTCTACCATAAAGGAGGTGATTATCAACACAAAAAATGCCGTAAAAAACGGATCTCGCCATGCCTCGCGGTACCAGAGACAACTCCCCATCGCCATCAAAAAATACAATAGCCCCAACACGCCCATACCTGCACCAATGAGCAAAAACTGATTGTGCGGCATCAGGTCAAGTCCTGAAAGTTCCGGGTAGTACTCCAATAAGTATTGTTCCATCTTATCTTTAATATCCCCGGCTCCCACGCCCCACCAAGGGGCTGTTTTCAACAGCACCCAACCTCCATGCATTGAACCCAGCCTTCTGGCATCTGACAAATCGCGGATTTTGTCCTGTTGGGCAAACATCCGAAGGGTGTATAGTGAATAATTGATGCGGTTTTGAAAAGAGGGCAGAAAACGATAGGCCATTCCCCCTGCAACCAGGACGCCGAAGGCTACCCCAATCAAAAGAGAGAATTGCCTGCGCTGTATCGCCACATAGAGCGCATAATAAAACCCCATGGCATACAGCGCCAACAGGCCGCTGCGCACCGCAAGAACGTGAAGGTAAACAACCAAGAATGCCGTCAAAACCAATATTACCCGTTTTTCCCAATGGAATTTCCATACATAATCGGATTCCCAAAGGAAGAAACCTATGGCAGTGCTGAAAGCGACCATCAAACTGAAACGCACGTGTTGAACGGGCGTCGGCATGACCCTCCCTTCCTGATAATATTGATTAAAACTCTCGAAGTCAATGAAATATAAAAAAAGAGAACCTACACACGCTAGTACTACCCAAAGCATAAATACATAGAGCAGGGCCTGATATTGCCTTTTGCTGAACCGAGGTATAGAGCCTATGGCGAAAGGTAAAAACAGGAAGGGAAGTTTCATGCGAACGCGATCCACCCAGTCGTTGTAGTTGTCTGACCATAAACCACTGACCAGGTAAATCAGGAAAATACCTGTCAGCAGCACCAGGACTTTGCTTTGGATAAAGGAATTGAATATCTGCTGGTTATTGGAGTTGAATACTGCATTCCCGGTCAATAGCATCATACCGATGCTCATGAGTGCTTCGGAGACCAGCATTCCTGCCATAATCAGCAGCAGACTGAAGATGCCTACCGACTGGTGATTGATGATTTTGGCATTCATGCGGGAGATTCGCCGTGGATGTTTTAGCGGATTTTGCCAAAGGCTAAAAATTCCGGATTGAGGGTATTTTCCTTGTTGTATCGCAGCGGGGTTCTGTCGGGATGTTGCACTACAGCCCCTCCTGCTTCTTCTACAAGTATTTGCCCGGCGGCGGTATCCCATTCGCCGGTGGGCCCAAGGCGGAAATACACTTCGGCATCGCCGCGAGCGAGCATACCGAATTTAAGTGCACTGCCCTTGCTGACGAACCCCGGGGAGTCTAATTGATCGATGAGGGCTTTGGTGGCGGCATTGAAGTGAGCCCTTGAGCTCAACACCCTCAATCCTTTGTCTTCCCACTCAAAAGTGGTGCATTGCAAGCGTTTTTGACTGGCATCGGGCAAGATTTCCCAGGCGCCCTCACCTTCAACAGCCCAGAAGCATTCGCCGGTGGCCGGTGCAAAAAGGATGCCCAGGACGGCTTTTCCCTGATAGGCTAAAGCGATATTAACAGTGAATTGGCCGTTTCGTTGTATGAACTCTTTGGTGCCGTCGAGGGGGTCAATAATCCAGCAATAATCCCAGTGGCGGCGCTCGTCGTAGGGAGGAAGTTGGCACTCTTCGGAGATGATGGGCCAGGCAGGGGTGAGTGCTGATAGCCTTTCGCAGATGATGGTATTGGAAGCTCTGTCTGCGAGTGTAATCGGCGTATTATCCGTTTTTTGTTCTATGGCGAAATCAGGTGCCTCGTTGTAAATTTCCATGATGGCCGTTCCCGCTTTGCGGGCAACATGCAAGACTTCGGGTATGAGCGCAGACAATGGGAAGGACATGGCGGACTGTTTGCGACAAAGATAGGGAATCCCGGCCAATCTGAAAAGTACGGATTTACTCGGGTTCTGTTCCTTCCAGAAACGGAACAAAGCGGAAATCGCCCATATCTTCCTCCCGATAAGTACTTTCGGAGAGTCGGGTAATTCGCAACATGTGCTGGTATTCCTCACCCACTGGAATCACAAGGATGCCGCCTATGGCTAGTTGTGATTTGAGTGCATCGGGTATTTCCAATGCGCCGGCGGTGGCTAGTATGCGGTCAAAGGGGGCAAATTCCGGAAGCCCTTTGCTTCCATCTCTGTAAAAACAGCGGATATTGCGGATGCCAAGTTCGGCAAATAATGCCTTTGCTTTATGAAAGAGCGCCTCGTAGCGTTCCAGGGTGTACACGCGGGCACCCATAGCACTGAGTATGGCCGCCTGATACCCTGAGCCGGTTCCAATTTCCAGTACTTTTTGACGTTTGTGCACTTGCAGGATTTCTGATTGGAAGGCTACGGTGTATGGCTGGGAGATGGTTTGTTCGTGACCGATAGGAAATGGCTTGTCCTCGTAAGCGTGTTCTTCAAAAGCCTTGTCTAAGAAAAAGTGCCGTGGAATAACTTCCATGGCTTCCAGCACGGCATTGTCCTGGATTCCTTTTTTGCGCAGACTTTCCACGAGTCTTTTTCGCATCCCTTTATGCCGGTAAGTGTCTTTCAATTTTTTGGCGGCTAAAAAAAAAGCCTTGTAACGATTCCATTACAAGGCTTTGGTGGAGAATACCGGAGTCGAACCGGTGACCTCTTGCATGCCATGCAAGCGCTCTAGCCAGCTGAGCTAATCCCCCATTGTAGGCAGAGAAATATTTACCCTGCAGCACTTCACTTTCAAAGCGGACGCAAAAGTAAACATCCCGGTGTATTTAGCAAAATTTGAGGGAATATTTTTTGGGTAATACACAAAAACAAGGCACAAACAATAAGCTTATGTCAAAATGACACTTATTTTTAATACTACATGACAACTTGTCTTTGTTTTTGACAAAAAACTGACAAAAAATCCTGATTTTCAGGCTGGTATAGCGTTTGTAATATATGGGTATAGTTAAAAATTATCTGTTCATTAAAAATTGAATACCATGACATCTGTAGTGCTCCATCCTCGTTTAAAAATGCGCAAGCCTTTGACAACCTCTCCGGTTTTTGATCGGGCATGGGATGAATTTCTTAGCAATGACTGGCCTTTTGCGGGGTCTGGCGGTATTGAGGCGGTTTCAAGGCCGCCAGTGAACATTGTAGAAGGTGACGCCGACTATCGCATAGAGATTGCTGCACCCGGCTTGGTCAAGAGTGATTTTAAAATCACCTTCAATAAGGATATTCTCACCATCGCAGTGGAAAAGGAAGTGGCCGTTGAGGGGAAGGATAAGATTTTGCGTCGGGAATTCAGCTTTCTCAACTTTCAGCGCAGTTTTCGTCTGCCGAATACGATAGACGTTGCCGGCATACGGGCCAGCTACGAGCAGGGCATCCTGTTGGTCGTGCTTCCCAAACGCGAAGAAGCCCGGGTAAAACCGCCTATGGATATCCGGATTGATTAATCGCTTAAAATGACAATGGTGTGACCATTTTTGCACACCAAATGCTGCAAACTTTTTGTTTTACTTTTAAAAACCAAAGTTATGTCACTCATCAAATATGATCCATTTGCTCCTGTTCGTTCTCTGACCAACGTGGTAGATGAGTTTTTCAACAGGGGTATTGGCGAATTGGTTGGTTATGACCACGCTTTTAGTGTGCCCTCTGTGAATGTGGTAGAAAAAGCAGACTGTTTCCTGCTTGAGGTTGCTGCTCCGGGATTGGAAAAAGGTGATTTCAAGGTGAGTGTGGAAAACGGCTGTTTGAACATCATTGCCAAAAAGGAAAAGAAAGAAGAGATAAAAGAGGCTCGTTACACGCGACGTGAGTTCAACTACACCTCTTTTACGAGGTCATTCAATCTGCCCGAAGGCGTAAAAGCGGAGGAAGTGCATGCCGTGTATGAAAACGGGGTATTGAAAGTAACCATTCCCAAGAAGGAGGTTACCCAAGCAGAAACTTCCCGGGTGATTGAGATTGATTGATTTGTTTCATAGGGTTAAAGTAGCCTTTGAATGCTGCTGCGGCAGTAAAGGTTAGTTAATAGGGTTTTAGGTGTTTTTGACAGGGTCGGCGCTCAATGAGCGCCGACCTTTTTGGGGCAAAAAAAGCCCTGTCGTGTAGGACAGGGCTTCTGCAAAGCTATTAAAATTAACTTTCTGCAATTTTTAGGCTTCGTCGCTGGTATCGCGGCCGCCCTGAAGCTGGTTTTGATAAGCTTCGAGGACTTCCCACTGGCCGGTAGCGGCGAGTGCTGCCTGCTTTGCCCAGGTGGCAGGATCGTGCATGCGGTAGCGAGGACCAGCCTCGTCAAGTACTGCCTGTACGGTCTCTACCGGAGCGCCGGCGAGGTCTGACCATGTTTTGATGCCTGCGTTGTGGAGCAGTTCTTCAATCTTTGGCCCGATGCCTTCAATCAGTTTGAGGTCATCCTGCTTCACCTTTTTGCCGGAGGGCAGGGTGATGGAAGCGGCTTTACCTGCCGGAGCGGAAGCTTCGGCGGTGGCGGTTGAAACCGGTGCGGCAGCAGTTTTAGGTGCTTTTGCCGGCGCCGCGGGTTGTGCTACAGCGGCTCCCTGCGGAATCACGTGGATAAAGGTGCGATCAAGGCGTTGGCGGCGGAACATGATGGTGCCGTCAACCTGTGCATGGAGGGTAAAGTCTTTACCCATATAAACGTTTTCTCCCGGGTGGAAACGCGTACCGCGCTGGCGAACCAGTATGTTGCCTGCGCGAACGGTTTGGCCGCCGAACATCTTGACGCCAAGGCGTTTACTGTTACTGTCGCGGCCGTTTTGGGTACTACCTTCACCTTTTTTATGTGCCATGGTTGTGGTGGTTTGATTAGTTAAAAAATAGTGCCTGTTCAGGCCACGATAGAATCAATTTTGAGTTTGGTAAAGTGCTGGCGATGGCCTTTCTTCAAGCGGTAGCCCTTGCGGCGCTTTTTCTTGAAAATGATGACCTTGTCGCCCTTGACATGGTCGGTGATGACCGTGGCATTGACCTTTGCGGCTTGCAATACCGGCGTGCCTACCCGAACCTGACCGTCACGCTCCACCAGGTGCACCTGGTCGAAGCTGAGACTGTCGCCTTCGGCGGCTTCTAGCTGGTGGACGAAGATCTCCTGACCTTCCTCGACTTTGAACTGCTGACCAGCTATGGTTACGATTGCGAACATCTGCAGTAGTTTTGTGAATGAAAAATTTTTATCGGGGGGCAAAGGTAAACATGTTTTTCAACTCCGCCAAATAATACCGTCTTTTTCATAAGCACAGGACATAGCTTCGAATAGGCGCTCCGGGCGCATTTCACTGAATTACCGAGCGCAACCCAAGTTGTTGCATAAAATCTCTTGTTCAACATTCATAGCCTAAAAGGAACCTTATCCATAAGTGTATATCACAAAAGTATTAATTTTCCTTACGATTATTGGGCTTGTTCCTTCGGGGTTTCCCCAAATTATTCCGCATAAAAGCTGCGCCTTGAAGAGGTTGGATATTTATAGTAAAGGTAACCCTTTCTTTTGGCTCCGGTAGTTCGAGCATCAGTGATATGACACGTACAAATGGATTATCCGTGCGGTGCGTGAAAGATAATTAAGGTTGGTTTCAGTTTTTACAAAAAAACTTAGAATGCTTGCGAACTACATCCTAACTCTCACCTCCACACCCGAATCAGCAACGCTATCCCAAAAATCAGGAGGCCCGCTCCGGCAATCCTGCGCATCCACAACAGATGCTTTTCCTGCACAAATCGACGGATTCGCTTTGCCAAAAGTATCTTCATGGAATCTGTAAAAACGATAACCGACAAAATACCCGAAAAGTAACTGAACGCCTGGCCTTTGGCAAGCCCTCCATCCACCACCACATTGCCGGCAATGCCTATCCAGAAGAAAAAAGTGAAAGGGTTCAATGTATTGATTAAAAAGCCTCTGACCCAATAGCCCAGCCAGGAACTACCGGAAACCTCGTTTTTCTGTGGCGGTGCTGCCGTTCCTGACTTTTTCCAAACGGCTACCACCCCAAAAACCATCAGCAAAATGCCACCGGCAGTGCCCATCGTGACAGAAAACCACGGCCCGGAAGTGAGTGCCTGTAATTTTGCCAAACTGTAATAGGCCAACTGAATGAAAATGGCGTCGCTCATCCAGATGCCTAATCCTAGCAAGGTTCCTGCCCGCAAGCCCCGCTCAATGGTAGTCTGTACCAGTGCAATGAGAATAGGTCCTGCCAGCAAACTCAGCAACAATCCGATTTTGGCACCATCCCACCAGTAGTTCATGAGTCCTTTCTTTTCTTAGGCTTTACCGGCCTGCGTGTTAATCTCAATTCAATATCCTGCCGCTTGTACAAATGCTTCCCATTCAGCAAATGCTGCTTTTTGCATGACCCTCGGAAACTTGTGCTGCCCGCCCATCTTACCTTTTGATTCCTGCCATTGAAAAAAAACAGCCGGAGGAATCAGCCGAACCTGCGGAGCATGCAAAGTACTCTTGCGCTCAACCCCGTAGTCGTCGTTAACTGCCATCAGCGCTTCGTCTAGCAACCTGGACACAGCTTCCGCATCGGCGGGAACGGGGTCACAACCAAGATACCAGCGGTGTGCAAAAAAATTGCCTTCCTCCACCGGTGCTACGGTAAATTCAGGAATCGCGATATTTAGCTTCCCTTCCAGCGCCTGCACGGCATGATTCATATTATCCACCGATAGATGCTCCCCACACACACTTAGGAAATGCTTGGTTCGCCCTGTGATGAGAATTTCTGCCCTCGCCAAATCTGTAAACCTTACGGTATCTCCAATTAGATAACGCCAGGCTCCCGAACAGGTGCTGATGACCAACGCATAATCCACATTTTCTTCCACTTCACCGATATGAAGCGCTTTCGCGCCGGGTTTTAACTGACCTGAAACATCAAAATTCGCATCGTTGAAGGGGATAAACTCAAAATATACGCCATTTTGAAGGAGCAGCTTCATGGCATGGGTATCGGGGCGGTTCTGAAAGGCAAAAAAACCCTCCGATGCGAGGTAGGTATCCATGTAAATCAAAGGCCTTGCCAGGAGCTTTTCGAAACTTTTTTTGTAAGGCTCAAAGTGGATACCACCATGAGCAAAAACGCTCAGATTGGGCCATACCTCGTGGATGTTGTCCACTTTGTGATAGGCGATGACCTTCTCCATGGTGAGTTGAAGCCACGATGGAATGCCGGCGATGAACGCCACATCCCATCGGGGGGCATTTTTGGCGATTTCCTCGATGCGCTGGTTCCAGTCTTTTATTTTAGCGATTTCTACACCGGGCTTGTAAAAGGGCCTGAACCAAAAGGGCAACTTACTCGCATTTATCCCACTTAAGTCGCCCACCAGATAATTTCCACGATCTGATAAATCCGTGCTGCCGCCCAGCATGAGCATGTGTTTGGTATATAAATCGGGACTGATACCAAACCGGGGGAGGTTGAACAACATGCGCATGGATGCCCGGCGCATGGCACGCAGCATGTCATCCGTCACCGGGATGTGCTTGCTTGGCGCCCCTGAAGTACCGGAACTCAAGGCAAAGTACCGGACCTTTCCCTTCCAGGTGGCGTTTTTGACTTTATTCAGGGTAAGATGCCACCATTTTTCATACATCTGGTCGTAGTCAAAAATGGGGACCTTTTGTGCGTATTGAGTCGGGAGATCTTCTTCCCTGGCAAGTTTTTTGAAACCGTAATATTGCCCAAAAGTGGTGCCGGAGGCTTTTCGGAGCAGGCTCCTGAGCGTGCGCTCCTGCAATTGTAAGGGGCTAAAGTATTTGACGATGATCCCGTTGCCGATCTTTTCGCTTCTTTGAAAAATGCTGGACAACTTCGGCATGGCAGATATTTAAAAATATACAGGGAATCTTATCTGCAAATTTAGGCAATTTTTCCGACTTTTAAGCGGTCGAAATACCATCTATTCCTTCAATCTTGCGCCATGAAATTTTTCTTTCTTAAATGCCTCCTTGCCCTCGCTATTTTGCATGTGGCCGTCTCCTGTGCCATCAATCCTGTGACAGGAAAAAAGCAAATCATGTTCCTCTCCGAGGATCAGGAAAAGGCCCTTGGGCTCCAATCCGATCCCGAAATTATTGCCACGATGGGCTTGTATGAAAATCCTGAGCTTCAGGCCTTCATCACTGAAATGGGTGTCAAAATGGGCGCCATTTCACATCGCTCCAACCTCAGTTATGAATTTAAAATTGTAGATTCCCCAGTGGTCAACGCGTTTGCCGTACCAGGTGGATATGTATATTTTACCCGCGGCATCATGGCGCATTTCAACAATGAAGCTGAATTTGCCGGGGTACTTGGGCACGAAATCGGGCATATTGCCGCCCGCCATTCAGCGCAGCAGTACACCAGCCAGGTGCTGGTACAAGGCGGCATGATGTTGGGTATGGTCATCTCTGAGGATTTCAGGGAATTTGCCAATGTAGCACAATTGGGATTGAACCTGCTTTTGCTCAAATTTGGCCGCGACCACGAGAGCCAGTCCGACCGGCTCGGCGTGGAATATTCCACCCAAATCGGGTACGATGCAAGGGAAATGGCGGGTTTTTTCAATACCATTCATCGCCTGAGCGATTCCGGCGAAGGAAGAATTCCCACTTTTCTCTCCACCCATCCCGACCCACTGGACCGCTATCAGAAAGTGGATGCCATGGCCCGCGAGTCGCAGGCTGTGCGGGGTGGGGATTTCGCTGTGGGGCGCGACAGCTACCTGCGGAAAATTGAAGGCCTGGTGTATGGCGAAGATCCCAACCAGGGCTTTGTAGATCAGGGCATTTTTTACCACCCCCAATTGAAGTTTCAGTTTCCGGTACCGACCGAATGGACCCTGGAAAATACGCCTGCGCAAGTGCAAATGGGCCCCAAAGATGGCAAAGCACTTCTGCTTTTGGGCTTCTCCGCCGCCAATACACTTGCCGATGCCGCTCAGGCGCTGATTCAGAAAGAAAGTCTTACTGTATTGGAAAACAGACGCACCCAGGTTCAAAATCTTCCAGCACAGGTCATGCTGGCCGAGCAGTTCAATGCCGCCGACAGTTCCTACCTCCGCGTCGCCGGGCAATGGGTTGAGTACGGGGGTAATATCTATGAATTTATTGGCATTGCCGATCGGAAGGACTTTGCTGCTCATGCACCCGTTTTTGAACGCACCATGACC
>CAYTNI010000087.1:0-10162 GCA_964439115.1 uncultured Saprospiraceae bacterium | reverse complement strand
ACACTTAAAGCATGAAAAATTATAATAATTATTGAAAAATGTGAAAAATACTCCTCAAATTCATCCTGTCCTGTAATGGGTTTAAGTCCCATAATGATTATCAGTTCAGGCAATTCCCTGTTTGTCGAGTGCATAGTTGGCCCAGGGTCTGGCGCGCTCAAGCTGTCCGGCAAGTCGGAAAAGCATATCCTCCCGGCCAAAAGCGGCGCTGAGCATGACCCCTACCGGCAGAAAATCTTCCGTCCAATATAAAGGTACCGACATGGAAGGTTGGCCCGTCATATTGGCAAAAGGCGTAAAGGGAATATAACTGAACACCTTCTCTGCCAGCTCATTGACACTGGCCTTCAGCAGACTGCCAAGCCCCAGACTGTTAACCAAGCCCACCAGCCGACGTTCGGCAGGGGTGGGTTGCAAGGCGCCTATGGGGAAAGGCGGCATGGATACCGTAGGCGTGAGCAATATATCATACTGCTCATGGAACTGACCCACTCGCCGGGAAATGTCATTCCAACGGCGTCGGGCAAGCGCATAATCCCCAGCGCTGTAAGTTTTGCCCAATAAGCCCAATGCATAGGTGTTGGGTTCTACATCGGATTGCGAGACCTTTCTTCCAAGGTGCTGCTGTAATTGGGCCAAATCAGCGGCCACTTCCCCAAAAACCATCATGAGGAACACTTCTGTTAGATCTTCTCTGAGGAAAGGCGCCTCAACCACTTCTACCCGATGACCCAGCGATTCCAGAAGCGCCGCAGCATCTTCCATGGCTTTGATACACTCCTGATGCACAGAATGACCCAATGGATGCACGGCTGTGAAGCCGATACGAAGGGAACCAGGCTCCCGTGTAACCTCTTCCAGATAGGGTCTTTCAGGAGCCTGAATGACGTAAGGATCTCCGGGAGCGGGCTGTATCAAGGCATCCAGAAAGGCGGCGCTGTCGCGAACGGTTCTGCTGACGCAACCTTCCATAACAGCCCCGCTCCACATTTCGCCTTTGTAATTACCGAGGCTTAATCGGCCGCGACTCGGCTTGAGGCCAAATAGTCCATTGCAGGAAGCGGGAATTCTGATAGACCCACCACCGTCACTTGCCGTAGCAATCGGTACGATACCGGCAGCCACTGCGGCACCGGAGCCTCCGCTGGAGCCCCCCGCTGTTCGCGCCGGATTCCAGGGGTTGCGCGTAGGGCCAAAATGCTGCGGCTCGGTATAGGGTGTTAAGCCCAGTTCAGGGGTGTTTGTTTTGCCGAAACAGGCCAGCCCGATATCGCGGAAGCGGCGCACCAGGATGCTGTCTTCCGGAGAAACATAGCCCTCCCAGGCTTTGCTGCCTATTCGCATGGGAGTACCCTTGATTTCCAGCCCGAGGTCTTTTACCAAAAAGGGAATACCCGCAAATGGCGATTGTGGATCCGCACCTGCAGCAAGTTTACGGCCATCCTCATACATTGAATGAATGACCGCATTAATGGCGGGATTAACGGCTTCAGTGCGCGCGATAGCGATTTCCATTAACTCGGATGCGCTGATCTGACCGCTGCGCACCAACTCCGCCAGACCGATGGCGTCGTACTTCCTGTATTCCTGAAACGTCATATCGAATCATTTTGGACTAAAATCCAAAGTTAGAAAATATCCGAATCCGCACGGATTTTAATATCTTTACCGTATGGATATTCGCGAATTTAATAATGAATGGAGGGTCACAGCGAGTGCAATATACCGCAAACCCATTGACTCTAAGATGTATGGCTCTGTGGAATTGGATGTCACGGAGCTGGAAGCATTCATCCAGGAAAAGCGCAAAGAGGGGGTGAAAATCACTTTGACGCATTTCTTTCTATTAGCCATTGCACGGGCCTTTCGCCATGCAGTTCCGGAAATGAATTGTTTCGTCAGGCGAGGTAAAATTGTGCCCCGGCCCAGCGTGGATGCTACACTATCAGTATTGATCAAAGACCGCACGCAAATGGGCTCGGTGCGTTTGGTGGATGCCGACAAGCTGAGTCTTGCCGAGGCAGAAGCCTACCTCACCGCAGAGTTGAAGAAGTCGCGCAGTGGAGATGAAAACAAGGCCATGGCGGGGAAATCCCTGGTTGCTTCCATTCCATGGCCCTTTCGCAGCGGGATATTGCATTTTATACAGTGGTTAACCGTAGGCATGGGCTTCAATTTGCCAGGCATCGGCCTGCGGGCTGATAGTTTCGGCTCCTTTCTGCTGACCAACATCGGTAGTGTGGGGATTGACCTGGGATATGCCGCCCTGATGCCGCTGTCCAATGTATCGGCAGTATTCAGCATGGGCATGCCGCAAGACAAACCGGCAGTGGTGGGGGGCGAGGTAGTACCGCGACGGATCCTCACGCTGAGCGCCGTAATAGACCACCGCGTAGCTGACGCCATCCACGCCGGGCATTTATTCAGGTATCTGAAATTTGCTATCCGGGAGCCGCACAGGCTGGAACTCTCTAACCCCTAAAGGAAGATAAAGCCTCAATTAAACAAATTGTCATAAGACGATTTACCCCCTCCCGTCGTTTTCGAGGCTGTGGGGTTTCCCAGCTCCTTGATTTGGGTGGCGTCAGGTAGCGGGGTAGCGGTTTTATCCATGAGCATGAGTGTGCTCTCCTTTTCCCACTTCTCCAGCATTTTGAGGCCTTCTTCCTGAAAAACGCCCTGCTGCAAATCCACAGAAGCGAGGAAATTGGAAGATGCCTCCATGAAGCGTTCCATCTCCCCCACTTTGTTGGCCACATCGTCGGCAATAGACTCCATGGCCATATCGAACATGGCACGCTTGTCGGGGTCACCGGAAATGACACTCATGGCAGAGCGCATGGCGGAGTGAGAAGTACGGATGGCTTTGCGCTCCTGTTCCTTAAGCTGAACCTGGCTGCGGGTATCCTCCAGCAGAATCTCAGAATTGGAATGCATCTTAGTGAGAATGCGGTAAAGGATTTCCATTTTTTGAAGGAGCACCTCATATTTGGCATTGCTCTCCTTGAGGCGGGCCGCCTTGCGGGAGGCCAGTAGAAGCTGTTGCTCCTGCCCTTTATCCTTGGCCGCAGAGGCCAGCTTCATATTTTGGTCAATTTCCTTGGTGTTGTCTTCGAGCAGTGTTTGAATTTTGCGCATTTGCCCCCTGAGGTTGCCTATTTGCTTGCGCATATTGCCTAAGTTGGCTTCAAGGTCTTCGATGTAGGATTTCAAGATGCCGATAGGGTCAATTTGTACGAACCAACTGGTAACAGAGCGCATCATGCTCTTGTACATATACCAAACCAGGTTGCGCACTTTCGGGTCGAGCACCATGTACAATATAGCCCCTCCGACGGCCAGCGTGGCAGCGAGATAGAGGGTGTTGGCAAAAATAACTGCCCATGGTAGTTTGGTAATCAGAAAATAGGCTCCAACGCCGATTGCGGCGAGAAAAATAATCCCGGTGAGACCTTCCGGGCGTTTCCAGAAGCTCTTGGGCTTCATTTCAGGTTGATGAAATTGCACCACATCAGACATGGTTCTAAAATTTGTAATTAAAAAGAGCGTGTTGCATCGGCATCAAAGGTGCTGCCGGATTTGTTCAATATCGAGTTGAATCTGGTTGAGAATGCTTTGCAAGGTATGCTCGAAATTTGAGCGCGTATTTTCAATTTTCTCCCTGGTACCTTCAATTTCGGTATCAGCATGGGAGATGATTTCATTAGCTGACGAGATTTTCTGTTCCAGCTCGGCAATTGCTTTGCGGTGCGCTTCGATTTGCTGCTGAAGTTTGCTCACTTCCTGCTGCTTTTGCACGATGCGCTGCTCTACCTGCTTTTGCATGGCAGCATCAAAAAGTTGCTTTTCCTGCGTCAGGATATTGCGGTAGTGCTCTGCTGTTTTTAATAACTTCTCCTTGTTTAAGCCCATTACGCTTGCTGTTGCAAACGTAGATTTCAGGGCAGTAGCTTCATCCATCTGCACTTTCGCATGAAGGGCAAGCAAGGCCTGCTTGAATTCGATATAGTCGAAGCCAGGAAGGTTATTCTTCTCCAGGGCGGCACTCAGGATTTCCATGCTCTTGTCGTCAAGCCCGTGGTGGTTGCCAAAAATACGCTTAATGGATTGTTGCATAAAATTCAAAATTCCTTTACAAATATACTACATTTCACCTGCGAAGGTTGCGAAAATTCGATAGTTGGCCGTCCAATGCCGACGAGTGCGGGATTAGGCAAAGATTATCGTGGAGTTTTCACTAAGCGAAGCGCTTCCAGACGCCCATTGTTTCTAGCAAGAAGCATTAGCAGTTTGCCATCAGATTGTCGGATAACCCCCGCCGACCTAAATTGCCCGCTGAGGCATAATTCGGTGAATCCTCCGGATGTGCCACCCCACCATATAGAGCCGGGTGAGGCATCCATTTGCCCAATGGATGGCTGGACATCCAGAAAATTCCCGGCCATCAAAACGTCTTCAAAGCCATCCCTGTTAAAGTCTGCGACTGCGAGTGCGCCTAAAACCGAAACCTGAGCCTGCCACGGTAGGGCTTCGGCCTTGTATTGGTTATCGGCCTCGCATCTAAACAGCGTACTTGCCAGCGTTACCGCCTTCTGTTCCCGTGCCTTTTTCAATACTTTTGCGGGAAAAATACCTTCAAAACCCGCAGTGGCAAAAGATTCGTAGTCGGTATATTTCTTTTTTAAGCCTACCATTTGCCGCGACAGTTCATCCTTGCCGAAATAGGTAAACTTTCGACCACCCTGGTAGTAGGACAGAATAGGGTCTGTACTGCCATTGCCGTCCATATCTGCCACGTACAATTGAATTGGCTGCGTGGGTATAGGTTGAAATTCGCTATTCAATCCCCAGTTTCCAGCCAGCAGGTCGAGATCGCCGTCGGCATCGGCATCCAGTAAGGCCAAACTCGACCACCAACCCTCAGAGTCAGGCATTTTCTGCATTTGCGGCCTGCCATTTAAAAAGGTAGTTCGAATCACCGGCATCCAGGTACCGGCAATCCACAATGCACGGCTTGTGGAGTCCCATACCGCATCCATAACCATGCCCAAAGATTCCAGCTCCGGCCAAATCTCCCGACTTACATCCCGGAATCGGCCTCCTTCATTGCGAAGGAGATAGGAAGCTGGAGGAATACCATATTGGTAGGGTGTGCTGTGTCCACCGATAAAAATATCCTGAAGGCCGTCCCGGTCATAGTCGAGTGCCACGGCGCAACCGGCACTCGAGGAAATACGGGGGACTGCGGCATCCGACCGAAGCAGATTACCCTTCCCGTCATTGATGTACAATCTGTTGGTGAATGGTTCCCTAAGTTCCTGAAAATATTCCCCCCCACCTGAAGCGACGTATAGGTCGAGGTCGCCGTCGCCATCTGCATCTATCCATAAGGCGTCCGCATCTTCATAGAGAGAGTCGCGCTCTAATGCAGGTGAAGGAACCCTAAGGAATTCGCCGGCATCGGTTTGACGGTAGAGTGCTCCAGGCTGCCGATGAGGGCCACAAATGAATACATCATCGAGACCATCGCTATTGAAGTCTGCCACTGCGAGTCGGGGTCCCGGGGTACTGGTCATCCAGGGCATGAGTTTTTCGCGATCGAAATCGGCAGGTGTATTTTCCCGATGCACGAAATCAAGTCCGAGCGCATCGGATACTTCTTCAAGTTGTACGGAGATTTTTGTGTCCTTCGTTTTCCATGTTGGTGGAACACCTTCCAGGGCATCCTGCTGACGGAGGAGAAGCGTTTGTCTGAGCTTAGGCTGTCGTAAAATCTGAAATTTATTGTCTGGCCAAACTACAAGTATCGAGTCCACTCGGGAGGCTATTCCAAGTCCGAAGTGAAGTCCGGGTGCTACGGAGGATTGAAACCCCCGAGTGGTGTAGTGTTCCTGCATTTGGATTTTGCCTTCGGTGGCCACCAATACCTTGGCACCAATGCCGAGTGTATTTGGACTATTCCCTTCCAGCTTTATCCCAAGCCAGTTGTGATTTTGGTATTTATTGGAGTGATTTTGATAAATAGCTGCTGTGGCATCGAGGTGGTTAACAACCAGGTCGAGATCACCGTCGTTGTCGAGATCAACGTATGCGGCGCCGTTGGAATAGCCGGTTCGATTGAGCCCCCATGCCGCGGAGACATCGGAAAATCGCAGATTGCCCTGATTCTGGAAGGCAAAGTCCGGTACTGCGCCCTCAGGCATACGGAGGGCCATTTCCAGGTCGGTGGCGTTGCGCTGTACCTGTTCTCCGGAGATGAAATTGAGGTAATCCAGGTCATTTAGACGGCGTCGAATGCCGTTGGAGATGAAAAGGTCTTTCCAGCCATCGTTATCCATATCAAAGAAGAGGGCCGACCAGCTCCAGTCTGTGGCGTCAACACCTGCAAATTGACCGATTTCGCTGAATCGAGGGTATTGGCCATCGCAGGCGCCAAGGTTGAGCTGAAGCATATTCCGTGGGAACTGGTAGTGATATCCGTAGCTTAGTTTAAATTGGAAAATGTTGTACGGATCGGCACCGGCCGAACGTTTGTGGACGATTTCATCGGCGGGTTTCATATCCAGGGCAAAAATATCGGGGAGGCCATCGTTATTGATATCGGCGATGTCACAGCCCATGGAGAAGTTGCCGGTATGAGCAAGAGAGGAAGTCAATGCCTCTGTAAACCGGTTATTGCCATTGTTGTAATAGAGATAGTCGTTTTCGTGAAAATCATTGGCCACATAGATATCGGGGAGGCCATCCTGGTTGATATCGCTGATAGCTACTCCAAGGCCGTAACCGATTCGACTGGCATAAATGCCGGCGGCTTCACTCACATCAGAGAAAAAACCGTTGTCATTGCGGTATAGTCGGTCACCGGCGAGGGAGTCTCTGCGTGTCCTGATGGTGGCGGGGCCGTAGTTTTCAGCAGCGTGGACGGAGTGGTTAAGGAGATACAGGTCGAGATCCCCGTCGGCATCAGCGTCAAAAAAAGCCGCCTGTGTGGAAAAACCTTGAAAATCTAGTCCATATTGTGGCGCCTTTTCGGAGAAAGTGCCATCCTGATTGTTGATAAACAGTTGATTGCGCCCTTTGATAGATTTGTAGTTGCCTACCTGGCAGACATATATGTCAAGCCATCCATCGCCATTGATATCGACCATAGAGGCTCCGGTTTTCCACATGCCTGAGCCTTCCACACCGGCTTTTGAAGTAATATCTTCGAAGCGGAAGCCTCCTTTATTGAGGAAAAGCCGGTTAGGCCCCTGGTTTGCTGTGAAATAGAGGTCTGCAAGGCCATCGTTATTGATATCCCCGGCAGCTACCCCACCACCATTGTAGAAGTAGAGGTATTGGATGATGTTGAAGTTTTCGTCTTCCTGAAGATCATTGCGAAAGTCAACGCCTGTCTCAAGGGGATCCATGCTTTCAAAGAGCCGGGGAGAGTTTGGTTCTGCCGTGCGGTTACAGGCAAAAGCCCAAAAAGCGACAAACCCAAAGGTGAACAGAGGGGAAATTTGACTAAAAAATGTAGGCGTTTTGCTCCACATGCAGGCATAGATTTGGTGCAAACCTACATAAAAAGAGTGGCATGAGGGAGACACTGCCTGTATTGATGAAGATTTCACAAAAAACCACCATCTTCGCTCAAAAAGAGGATGCTGCAAAAAACCAGCGGAATTATTTTCAGAGCGGTAAAATACAGCGAGTCGAGTATTATTACGGATATCTACACCCGCGATCTGGGGCTTCAGACTTACATCATCAGTGGTGTTCGCAGCGCGAAGAGCAAAACGGGGCCGGCACTACTCCAGGTTATGTCACTGGTGGAGTTGGTAGCATATCATCGGGATGACAGGAAGATGCATCGCATTCAGGAAATGAAGCCATCCTTCGTCTATCAAAGGCTTCCATTTGAAATTCGGCGCAGTGCGGTGGGCATGTTCATGCTGGAGCTGGCTCGAAAAACAATCCGGGAGGCAGAGGAAAACCCGGCATTATTCGATTTTTTGTTTGAAACATTTGTCTTTCTGGATAGCACGACGGAATCCGTGACAAATTTGCATTTGCATTACATGCTGGAACTTAGTGCTTTGCTCGGTTTTTTACCCGGTGGCGATTGTGATGCAGAAACACCGGTTTTTGACATGCAGTCGGGCGTGTTTTCTGCGGATACCACACATCGCCATCTCATGGATAACACCCATAGTGTATTGTTGTACAAGCTGCTGCTCACCGACAGGCAACATTGTCACCTGGTTGCCATGACATCCGCACAGCGCCGACGTTTGCTGTTGGATTTGATTGATTACTTTAAGCTGCACATCGAAAACCTGCCGGATATCCATGCCCATGAGATACTACAGGAAGTGCTGGAGTAACAAGGCAAAAAGAGCTGAAAAGGCACTCCACACTATCCCCGGAAAGAAATTTGGCTTAAAATCGCCGATACAGGAATTTCATTCGTTAACCAAAGTTGCACTTGCTACTTGAATTCAAGTTCTAAAAAGATGCCTACCAATACACAAAGCGGGTTTTGGTAATCCATGCCGGTTGCAGTCCCTTGAATTGAACATCTTCTACACAATTTCCCCACTTGTCGTATTGGTAAGTGCTTTTCGATTCACTTTTCAGCCGGAGCGTGTCTCCATCCATTTCCCAGGTCTGGTGGAGCGTTTTATCCCCCTTATCATTATATTGGAACCTATAGACGTTTAAGTAGTTCCTGCTCAGTGCGTGCCATCGGGATTCCGATAAATTGTCATTCGCATCATAGTCATATTCCACGCGGGTGGTCAACGTATCTTGCGCATTGTACACCAGCATGGCCGATTTCCTATTCTTATCATCATAAATAAATCCGGTGCGTTCCTTAAAAGTGCCATCTTCATAGCGACTTTGCACCCAGGTCATATTTCCTGACTCGTCGTAGGTGTATTCCGTGGTGGACATTTTGCCAAATCCGGAATGAGTCCAGGTCTTTTTTCGACCCTGAGTGTCGTAGGAATATCGGTTGATGGTTTGTGGCTTGCCCTGCGCGTCATGAATTACCAACTCAGTAAGATTGCCTTGTTTGTCATAGGCGTAGGACCATTTACCACCACTGGGTGTTCCGTCTTTCCTAAAATTTTGAAGACTGATTTGCCTGCCACGGCGGTCGAACTCCTTGAGGGTTTTTGTGCAAGGCTCGACTTGTCCCTGAGCATCGCAGGGGCAAAGTTGCCGCTCTACCCAGTGAGGCCTATGGCGATACCCCCCAAACTGATCCAGGTGAATTAACCTGGAACAGCCTGAAATCAAAAGGAATAGCCCCAGAATTATGACCATAGCATGCTTTCCTTCCATTACCGCGCTTTAAAGACAGCCAAAATTCATGTTTTTGAATGCCGACATAAGATGTTTCACAACGCCCAAAAATACACAAGAATTATTTCCCATAAAATGGATACGTTTGTACGCAAAGCTTATTGATAACATTTTTGGCCTATTTATAAAATCTGCTCAAGTACCACCCATGGCTTATAAAATTACTCCATGTATTGCCCTCGGCATTAATGCCCTCAAAGCTGCGGGTTTTTACACAGATACCTTTCCCAATTCCAGCAAAACCGGTCAGGACGAGGATGGAATTACCGTTAATTTATGGGGCACTTCCTTTCGATTCCTTTTTCAGACAGCAAGCGATCCGTTGACGACAGCCCTCTCCTTTTTTGTCTATTGCGGAAGCGAGGCTGAGATTAATCGCCTTTACGACATACTGGCGGATAATGGAAATATCATTTTGCCATTAGGTCCTTATCCCTGGACCGCCAGATATGCCTGGGTACAAGACCGGTACGGTATAAGTTGGCATCTCGATGTGGACGATATCCGGGTTGAACAAAAAATCGTTCCCACACTGATATTTGCTGAAAAAAATAATGGCATAGTCAGAGAATTGGTACAGCATTACGTACATAATTTCCCTAACTCGCGTATCCTGATGGAATTGCCATATCCGGAAAGCAGCGGCCATCCAAAGGGCACGCTGCTCTTTGCACAATGCAAACTCAACCACCTCGTTATCAATGTAATGAAAAGTATCTCACCTCATCCATTACATTTTACAGAAGGCAATTTTTTATCCGTTTGTTCGGAAGAAGAAAGTATGCTAATGACCATCCAAAAAAACCTGACA
>CAYTNI010000086.1:0-10209 GCA_964439115.1 uncultured Saprospiraceae bacterium | reverse complement strand
TTCAAAATTGGTTATTTGATAGTGGTAGTGTATGGTTAGAGTTACTGATACGAATTTTTATTTCGTCCAGGGTGCTTTAACTTTGGCATTGGTAATTGCTATGCCGTCGTAAATGCACAATCCCTGCCAGCTTCCAAACCAGATTTGTCCTTTGTTGTCTTCGAGAATACTTTGCGTGACATTGGAGGTCAAGCCATCTTCGGTGGTAAATTGTTCAAATTTGGTGCCGTCATATCGGTAAACTCCATAACCTTCGGCTGTAAACCATATATTCGACTGGCTGTCCTCATAAAAATTATAAGTTTCTAAACCTTCAATAATTCCATCTTTAGTGAAGTTGGTGTAGGTTTTGCCGTCAAATTTGCTCACACCGCCATAAAAAGTTCCTATCCACACATTTCCTTGTTTGTCCTCTAAAATATCGGCAACATTATTATCAGTAAGTTCATTTTTAGCGGTTAGATGAATAAATGCTCCGTTTGAATATTTAAAAATGCCATTTCCATCGGTAGCAAACCACATAGCTCCATTTTTGTCTTCCATGATTTTAAAGACCAATTTATCAGATAGCATGGGTTTTGCATTTTCGACTTTTGAAACGGGCAACGAAAAAGGAATAAATTTATCCCCGTTAAATTGACTAACCCCTCCTGTCGAACCAACCCAGATAAGTCCGTTCTTGTCAATTGCCAAACTCCAGATTTCTTCATTCTGAAATTCATCTCCTCTTGGAAAGGTGATGAACGCTTTCCCGTCGTATTTTATAAGCCCCTCCGAGGTTCCAAACCACAAATTGCCCGCTTTATCTTCCACAATATCCAGGACCCTGAAATATGGCCTAACGCCTGGAATGGCTATTTTTTCAAGTGTTTGACCGTCATAGCGTATAATGCCATCTCCATTTGTTCCAAACCAATAGTTTCCACTTCTGTCCTGATGCATTGTCCTTACAAACTCTCTCACCATGCCATTTAAGTTGGTGTGAATTTGAGGGAATGTAGGAGTTTGATTGAAAATTGTTGGCTGATCCTTCACTTCATTTCCTTTTGTGACAGGAACGGATTTTTCTGCCACCTGTCCTGTACAGGAAGTAATTTGAATGGTCAGAACAAGAAAAATTAAACTCTTCGCGTTACGTATTGCCTTGAATCCCATGTGTATCATCCTACTGATTTTGTGCGTGTTGCAATGGTTGGGGGGTAAGCTTGCGCTGGAATATGCACGCCCAAGATAAAATTTTTAATTGATTCACAGTAATATATGGCATGCTGTTAGGCTGAGCTCCCTTCAATGGGTTTGATTTTATACTCAACCGCAATAGGATTTGTGCAAAGGTGATCGGATAAAAAAGAGTAAGCACGGTGACTATGTGATGGACTAAAAAACAAGTGCCCATGCTACGCTCCACATCAGCGAAGCCGACATTGAGTTGGCTAGATACGCGAAAATTTCCAATCCTGAAACCGCGACTAGGAAAAGAATGGATGCGATTCACGGGATGAGTCAGGTTCCTAAATTTCAAACTTTTCCACAAAACCTATAACAGTGAAGTATAAATGATAATGCGCATACTTAAACCTGTTTTCCGTGTTTCCCCTCTAAATCTGCCCCTACGCTGCCCCAAACAGGCCCAATAACACCAGAACGTATTAATTTTTTGTTAAATACCCGAAAAAAAGCGGATTTGTGGGGCATTAGCATACTTTTGTGAAGTGTTATTTCATTTATAGTCCCAAATTAAAGTTTTTCCCATGAACACGATCCAAACTTTCCGGCGCCAGGATGGCGATGCTACCCGATCACTCAAGGTTGAAAATGCAGATCCGCCTTAGGGCTGCATCAGCAACGCCGGAAGGGAGCAAGACGTTGGTGTCCCTCCCAATCGTTCTACCTCGCAAATGACGAGGTCGCGGTAAAAAACAAAGGCGCTCTGTCGGATTCCGGCAGGGCGTTTTTTATACCCCGGCAGATTCCAGCTCAGATTGTGCAAGCTCCCAAACCCGCATGGCCTCTTCCATAGCCTTTTGCTTTTCCTGATATTTTCGGGAAATCTGTTCCGCATCGGGGCTTTCGAAAAAGGAAGGCTCCGCCATGCGCGACTCCAGCACAGCCATGTCTGCTTCCAGCTTTTCTACCGCGCGCTCTGCCTGCTGTACCGCACGGCTCAAACGCCGCCGCTCTTCATGGGAAATTTCCTGTGCAGGGCCATTGGAACGTTGGGCATTTTGTCCCGAATTCTTGGAAAGTTCCACCTCGCGCATATCGCGAAGCGCCCTTTTCTGAAGGAAAAAGTTGACATCCCCGAGGTATTCGAATAGCTGGTGATCCCTGAATTCGAGGGTCCTGTTGGTCAACCCGGCAAGAAATTCCCGGTCGTGAGACACCACAATCAAGGTGCCGTCATAGTCCAAAATGGCCTGTTTGAGGATATCCTTGGAGATGATGTCGAGGTGGTTGGTAGGTTCGTCAAGCACCAGCAGGTTGAATGGCCGCAACAACATACAGGCCAGCGCAAGGCGGGCACGCTCCCCGCCCGATAAGACTGACACTTTCTTATCCACATCTTCTCCGCTGAACATAAAGGCGCCCAGGATGGCTCTCAGGCGGGTCCGCATTTCCGGCGGAGAGGCGTTCTCCATGGTTTCCAGCAGGGTAAGTCCCGGCTGGAGGGTGTCCGACTGATTTTGGGCATAATAGCCTATTTGTACGTTGTGGCCGTATTGCAAATCGCCGGAACTGAGCGCAAGTTCGCGCACGATTATTTTGGCCAGCGTGGTCTTGCCCTGGCCGTTTTGTCCAACAAAGGCTACGCGATCGCCCCGGTCGAGTTTGATTTGGACGTGATTGAGCACTACTTTAGGTCCATAGCTTTTGGCCAGTTCATGCCCCTCGATGACGATTTGCCCGGAACGCGGCGAGGGCGCAAAGCGGAGGTTCATGGCCGCAGTGTCTTCCGGGTCAATTTCGATGCGCTCGATTTTGTCGAGTTGCTTTTGCATGGACTGAGCCATCTTGGTCTTGGTGGCCTTGGCCATAAACCGGTTGATGGTGCGCTCCTTCTGGGCAATTACCCGTTGCTGATTTTCAAAAGCGGCCATCATTTTCCCGCGGCGCTCTTCGCGCAGGGCAACGAACTTGCTGTAATTGGCCTTGTAGTCGTAAGCTTTCCCAAGCTCAATTTCTATGGTTCGGGTAGTGACGTTGTCGAGAAATTGCTTATCGTGCGAAATAACGATGACAGCGCCCGGGTAATCCTTGAGAAACTCCTCCAGCCAGATAATGGACTCGATGTCGAGGTGGTTGGTAGGTTCGTCGAGCAAAAGGAAATCGGGGCGCTGCAAGAGCATTTTGGCAAGCTCGATACGCATTTGCCAGCCACCGCTGAACTCCTGGGTGAGGCGATTGAAGTCTGAACTTACGAAGCCAAGCCCTTTGAGGACTTTTTCCGTGTCGGCCTGGATGGTATCGCCGCCGAGGTGATGGAAGCGATCTGTCGCGGTGGCCAGTTCTTCCAGCAGCGTATGGTAGCTATCCGATTCATAATCGGTGCGTTCGTTGAGTTCGACGTGGATTTCCTCGAGCCTTTTTTCCAGCTTGTGCACTTCTTCGAAGGCGGTCAGGGTTTCCTCCATGACGGTCTTGCCTTTGGGAATATTCATTTCCTGGTGAAGGAAGCCGAGGGTGCTGCCGGCAGGCCTCAGCACATTGCCCTCATCGGGACGAATTTGTCCGGCAACAATTTTCAGGAAGGTGGATTTGCCGGCGCCGTTCCGTCCTACAAGGCCTACCCGATCTCTGGAACCGATAGTGAGGCTGATATGGTCGAAAAGCGTACGATCTCCGTATTTTACAAAAATATTATTGGCGCTGATCATGAATTTGAGCTGTTGAGGGCGCAAATATCGGTTTTTTCGGGCATTGTCTCTACATTCGCAAAAGTAAACCATGGCAAATGGAAGGTATCTGGAAAAAAATGAATTTCAAAGTCGTTCCGGAAGTACTCATCCTGCAGGCGCCGGAGAGCTTTCTCCCGTGTTTGGATGAAATTCGTTCCCTAACTAACGTTCGTACGCATGTAGAAGAATTGGCTCAGATAGATTTTTGTATGGTGTTTGCCACCCGCCAGGAGGAGGTCAATCATTTTGCCGAAGTGCTGGCGTCCAGGTGGAAAGACGATGCGGTGATATGGTTTTGTTACCCCAAGGGAAGCTCCAAAAGATATACCTGCGACTTCAACAGGGACAACGGGTGGGTAGTATTAGGCAAGCTTGGGTTTGAGCCGGTACGGCAGATTGCGATTGATGAGGACTGGTCGGCGCTCCGGTTTCGCAGGGTGGAATTTATCAAAACGCTTACCCGGGGTTTTGCCATGACAGAGGACGGTAAAAAACGCACACAAAAAAAGGTTGACTGACATGGAAAAAATGGATAAAAGTACCCTTTTACTACAAAAACCATTGTGGGAAGAGACCCAGGGATTCCGGGAAACCTGGATTTGGATAATGACCCTGATACCGGTTGGTATGATATTAACGATTCTCTTCGCGCAGATTTTTCTGGGAAAGCAGATTGGCAACAAGCCGGCGGGGAATACGGAATTAGCACTCGTATTAGTATTAACGTTCTTGCCGACGCTGCTCATTTTCTTCTCGCGTTTGGAGACGTTTATTTGCGAAACCGGCATTGGCGTAAAATTCACGCCTTTTCACCACAGGTACAGGTTTTATCCCTGGGCCGACATTGAAAAGTGCTATGTGCGGGTCTATAATCCCATTGGAGAGTATGGAGGTTGGGGATTGCGCGGTTTTGGGTCGAACAGAGCCTTGAATGTATCCGGTAACAACGGACTACAACTGGAGCTGCGCAACGGCCATAAACTCTTAATAGGTACGCGACAACCAGACGAAATCACGGCAGCAGTAGTCAAATTGGGAAAATACCACCAGTAATTTTTTAAACCAAAATCAGGCAATACTGTTACAATCCCATTCCTACGCTAATGTTTTTTGTTTGTTTATAGTTTGTGTGGGCGTTCCGACCGGAGCGCCTTTTTTTATGTAGTCATAGCACCGCAGATGCTGATGGTTTGTCCGGATATATACGTGGACAAATCTGAGCCGAGGAACACGCATAGGTCTGCAACCTCCTCAGCCCGTCCGAGTCTTTTAAGGGGAATGGCATTGAGATAGGCTTCCTTGGTTTTTTCGTCCAAAATATGGGTCATGTCCGTTTCGATGAATCCGGGAGCCACGGCATTGCAGCGGATGTTTCGGGAGCCCATTTCCTTGGCGATGGACTTGGTGAAGCCGAAAATACCGGCTTTGGAAGCTGCGTAATTGGCCTGGCCTGCATTTCCGGTAACCCCAACCACCGAGCTCATATTGATAATCGAACCGCCCTTGCTTTTCATCATGGGCCGGAGAACGTGCTTGGTGAGGTTGAAAACAGACTTTAGGTTGGTTTCGATGACGCGGTCCCATTGCTCTTCGGTCATGCGAAGCATCAGGGTATCCTGGGTAATACCGGCGTTATTGACCAGTATATCAATCCGGCCAAATTCTTCCACTACGGCGTTGATCAGTGCCTCTGCATCGGCATAGGAGGAGGCATCGGAGCGATAGGCTTTGGCCTTAATGCCGAGAGCCGATAATTCTGCTTCCACGGCCTTGGCTTTTTCCTCAGAGGAGTGGTAGGTGAAAGCCACATCGGCGCCCTGTTCGGCAAAACGCTGTGCGATGGCGGCTCCAATCCCGCGGGATCCACCGGTGACTAATGCAATTTTTCCAGAAAGTAGTTTCATGAATGTCGAAATTATTTGAGCGTGTAAAAGTACAGTTTTTAAAAAAAACTGGGCGCTCTACCCAACCCTTTATGTTAAAAGGTGCGTCAAATTGACTAATTCAGGTTAAAAAAACCAGGAAAAGAGAAAAATTTTCAAAAAGCAGATAATTTCGTCCAATCTAACAAACATGGAGCTTATGCAAAACCGCTTGTCTCTTATTGCCCTGTTCGGCCTTCTTTATTTGACCTCCTGTGTCTCCGACCAGGTGGATGTCGAAACGCGTTACTACTCTGCGGAAGAGTACCAAACCCTTCAGGCCACCCTCAGTCTGCCGGAAGTGGTAGATGATTACAGTCAGGGACTACAAAGCAACAATGCGTTGACGGTGAACAACAACGGCCTGCCGCTCTCGCTGTCCAATATGAAAGCAACGCTCGGCCGGGTATTGTTTTACGACACCCAGCTTTCCAGGAACAACACGGTATCTTGTGCATCCTGTCACAAGCAGGAGCTGGCATTTTCTGATGACAAGGCATTTAGTGTCGGTTTTGAGGGAAATCTTACCCACCGAAACTCCATTCCCCTTGCAGCATCGGCCAATTTTGTTACTTCTTATGAGGGGGGAAATTCCTTCGCCGCCTTTCCGGGCAGCAGCCTCGGCTTTCTGTGGGATGAGCGCGCTGCTACCATTCACGAACAAAGTGCAATGGCCATAACAGACCCGGTGGAGATGGGCATGAACATGCAAGAGCTTGCAGTCAAGCTCTCCGGTAAGCCGCACTATCGCATTTTGTTTAAGAAAGCATTTGGCGAGGAGCAGATTACGCCTGACAACATCACCCTGGCACTCCAGGAATTTCTCAATGCCTTTGCTTCTGTCAACTCAAAGTTTGACAAAGGCTTGCAACAACACGGAGACCCGAGTGCCGCTTTTCAGCAGTTTACCCCCATGGAAAATATGGGCAAGGCATTATTTTTGACGCATTGTGCCTCCTGCCATGGAAGGGACATGACCAATCCAGCCATGCGTACCGCCAACAACGGCCTGGATGTACAATCCGCAGACCCTGGAGTTGGCGGGGTGACACAACAAGCTGTTGATATGGGCGTTTTCAAGGTTCCTTTCCTTAGAAACATAGCACTTACCGCACCCTACATGCACGATGGCCGTTTTGAAAGTCTGGAGCAAGTGGTGGAGCATTATAGTGATGGCATTCAGAATCACCCTAATTTGCATCCATTTCTGAAGAGTGGATCGCAGCCCAGGAGGTTCAATTTCACGGCTACGCAAAAAGCGGCGCTGGTGGATTTTCTGGAAACGCTGACTGATGATTCTCAGATTCGCCAAACGCGGTTTTCCAATCCTTTCAAGTAAACATTTATCCTTCCCGAAAAAACAAGCGGCCTTCTGGAGTATCCGGAAGGCCGCTTTGCATTAATCCTTAACTTTATTCTATCTTTATTTACAAGTTACCCTACCGGGTTAGTCCACAATGTCGTGCAAGAATGAGTTGTTGTCTCTGATTTGCGGTTCATCATCGGAGATACTCCATCTGGATCGGGCGTATTCTCCGGCGGGAGGCACATCGTCGAGCTGGATACCGCGCCGCATGTAGGCGGGTTCGTTCTCCATTTCTACGACATTTTTAGGTGTAGTGAGTTTGACATTGAGGTTGCGCAAATGTTCGCGTCGTTTTTGTTCTCTTTGCAATTGCTTTTCCCGGTCATCGGCAGACTGCTCCTGGGCTTTGCCGCTAAAAGGGTTGTCAAAAAGCGTATAGTTGCGGCGGAGTTTATCCTGTGAAACCCTAAGATCGTCGAACTCGATGGTGCGATTGCCTTCCACCCCGTCCTCGAAGCCGATATCCTTCAAGGAGCGTTTATTTTTATCAGCGGGGGGCAATTCGTCTTCGTCGAGTGAAACCACGATTTTCTGCTCTGCGGGAGCGCGTCGCTGCTGGTTCTTTTGGATGTGGTGAAATCCGGTGGCAATGACGGTGACGCTGAGTTTATCGCCCAGGCTTTCATCGTAGCAGTTGCCCCAGATCAAATCGGTGCCGTATCCGGCCTCTTCCTGGACGAATTCGGTAATTTCGAAGATTTCATCCATAGTGACTTCACGGCTACCGGAGCTGATGTTGAGCAGGATGTGCTGGGCACCCCGGATGTCGTTATCTTCGAGGAGCGGAGAGTGCAGCGCCTCATCCACGGCGCGGCGAGCGCGGTCATCACCTCCGACTGCTGCGGTACCCATGATGGCGACGCCACTGTTGCGCATAACTGTATTGACGTCTTCAAAGTCCACGTTGACATAGCCGGGAACGGTGATAATTTCGGCGATGCCCTTAGCGGCGGTGGTCAGGATATTGTCGGCCTGGGAGAAGGCATCGGAGAGGGAAAGGTTGCCGTAAATCTGGCGGAGTTTATCATTGGAAATGATGATAATGGTATCCACGTATTTGCGGAGTTCAGCGAGGCCGTCCACCCCTTGGTCGGTGCGCCTACGCCCCTCGAAGGTAAAAGGAAGGGTGACGATACCCACGGTAAGGATGTCCATTTCCTGAGCCGTTTTGGCGATGATGGGCGCGGCTCCGGTGCCGGTGCCACCACCCATGCCGGCGGTGATAAACAGCATGCGGCAATTGTTTTCGAGGTATCGTTTGACATCCTCGATGGATTCTTCGGCGGCCAGTTTGCCGATATTGGGTTTAGAACCGGCGCCGCGACCTTCGGTGAGGTTAGGCCCGAGGTGGATGCGGGTGGGTACCGGGCTTAGCTCCATGGCTTGGGAATCCGTGTTGCAAATGGCAAAATCCACGCCTATGATGCCTTGTTTGTACATGTGGTTGACGGCATTGCTTCCGCCACCCCCTACGCCGATGACTTTGATAATCGGGCTTTCCTGTTTTGGCAGATCAAATAACATAAGCCAGTTGTTTTTTGGGCGCCTGCTGTTGATGGACGACCGTGGGTGAAAAAAGTATGAATATCAGTAAGTGCGCCGCTTTTGGCGCCTCAACATGGAAAAATCAAAATTCCGTATCGGGTTCTGCTTCGAACCATTCTTTGGTACGCCGAAGTATTGAGTTAATCCAGCCGCCCTCTTCCTCTACCGCATTTTGTTCGGGAGCAGCGACGGTTTCTTCGGCAGGTTGCATCGGGCGTAGCTCAGCTTCTTCGAGGCCGCGCATGACGAGTCCGATGCCGGTAGAAAAGACCGGGCTTGCGAGTTGGGCCTGGTAGCCATGCGCGAGTTGTTCGACCGGCATGCCGATGCGAGCGGTGAGGCCGGTGTGGTATTCGGCAAGTTTGTCGAGGTGGTTCAAAAGTGCTCCCCCGCCGGTCAGCACCAGGCCGCCAATCAACTTTCTTTCGTAGCCTGAGCGTTTAATTTCCCACATGACATAGTCTAGAATTTCCTCGGCGCGTGCCTGAATGATGAGGGCGAGGTTCTTTTCGGAAATTTCCTTTGGCTCGCGGCCTTTTAAGCCGGGGATAGTGATGATTCGGTTGTCATAGACTTCCTCGGCCAGAGCGGAACCGAATTTGACCTTGAGTTTTTCAGCCTGATGGGTCATGACATTGCAGCCCTCCTTGATATCCCGGGTGATGACGTTACCGCCAAAAGGAATTACTGCTGTATGACGGATGATACCTTCATGGAAAACGGTAATATCAGTGGTTCCACCACCAATATCGACGAGTGCGATACCTGCTTCCTTTTCCTCCTCGCTGATAACTGACATAGCGGAGGCAATGGGTTCCAGGGTGAGGTTGGACACTTTAAGGCCATTTCGCTCCACGCAGCGGATGAGGTTGTTGGAGGCAGAAATCTGTCCGGTGATGATATGAAAATTGGCCTCCAGGCGAACCCCCGACATGCCGATGGGATCGGCAATGCCCTGTTCATTATCCACGGTGTATTCCTGAGGAATGACGTGCAGGATTTTATCTCCGGGGGGGAGGACGAGTTTGTACATATCATTGACGAGGCGGTCAATATCCAGGCGGCTAATCTCTGTGTGGTCGTTATCCCGCATGAGCATACCGCGGTGTTGCAAGCTTTTGATGTGTTGGCCTGCGATACCTACATGTACCTCACGGAAATCCATGTTGGTAGCTCGCTTTACCCCGGCCAATGCTTCGGCGATGGCGTTTACTGTTTTTTCAATATTGGATACTACGCCGCGCAGTACCCCTTCGGATTCAACTTTGCTGAAGCCAAGAATCTCTATTTTGCCATATTCATTTTTACGGCCTACAATAGCGCAGACTTTGGTCGTGCCGATGTCCAGCGCCAGAATTACATTCGCATGGTTTGGTTTATTTTCCATAGAATAAAGCATTTTTGGCGCTTGCGAAGAGGCTTGCACCGGTTTTCATGATTATATTATCTTTTTTTACATACAATTTGCCCTTCAAAGCGA
>CAYTNI010000085.1:0-10232 GCA_964439115.1 uncultured Saprospiraceae bacterium | reverse complement strand
GGGCGCCAGGCTTCTTTATTAAAGAAGTTGCGCAGGGAGAAATTGTTGAAAGCGACACCTAAGGTACCAATTACACGCTGGATACCGCCCCACCCTGCTGATAATTCGAGTTGATCTGAGGGTTTTTCTTCAACTGTGTACTCGATATCCACGGTACCCCGTTGAGGGTTGACGGGGGTGTTGATGCCAAGTGCTTCGGGATTGAAGTAGCCGAGGTTGACAATCTGGCGCTGAGAGCGAAGGATATCGGAGCGGCTGAATTTTTCCCCGGGGCGGGTGAAAAGCTCGCGGCGTACGACATGCTCGTGGGTTCTGTCGTTGCCTTTGATGATGACTTTATCTATTGTGGCCTGCGGGCCTTCAAAGATGCGCATTTCGAGGTCAATGGAATCCCCTATGATAGCAACCTCTACGGGTTCAACGTTGAAGAACAGATACCCATTGTCCATATACAAGGTACTGACATCCCGGCCATCCTGGCTGAAGCGCAATCTTTTTTCGAGGAGTTCCTGATTGTAGATTTCACCCTTCTCAATACCCAGGACGTTTTGCAGGGTTTGGGTATCGTAGATGGAGTTACCTTTCCAGGTAATATTGCGGAAGTAATACTGATTGCCTTCTTCGATGAGAATCCTGAGCCGGATACGGCCGTCTTCATCGCGCCAGAGGGTATCTCCGAGGATGCGGGCATCGCGATATCCGATGGTGTTGTAGTATTTTACCAATTCCGTTTTATCCTCTTCGTAGTCTTTGCGCACCAATTTGGAGGAGGCGAAGATTCTGCCTTTCTCCTTGGTGTTTTTCATTTTCCGGGACAGTTTTTTAGGGCTGGCGCCGTTGGCCCCGGCAAATTCGATGTCCTCGATTTTGATGCGTTCACCCCGGTCGGCATTGAAATAGACGGTAACGGAGTTGGCGCGGCTGGTATCGGGTTCTTCGGTCACGGTTACGCGGGCATCGAAAAAGCCTTTATCTATGAAAAACTTTTCGATAGCGCGTTGGGCGTTGAGCTTGACATCCTCGGTCACGATGCCGCCTTTAAGCAGGAACTTGTTGACTTGCTCGTTGAGGTTCTCGTGATAGGATTTAGGGATGTTGAGATAGGCATATTTCGATAAGCGTGGGCGTTCCTGGAGTTGAATTTCGAGAAATACCACATCGCCGATGACCTTGTCGAGTACGATTTGGACATTAGTAAAAAGGCGCAGGCGCATCAGAGCCTTCATCGCCTTGGGAATTTCCGGCCCTGGGATGCGGATTTTATCTCCCACTTTCAGTCCGGATACACCCAGGATGGCCACTTCTTCACTAAAGTTGGCACCTATAACGGAGATGCCGCCGATTTCATAGTCTTTAGGTTCACCGAAGGGGAAGACGGGAAGATTTTCTTCTGTTTGAGCCCAAATTCCCAATGGAAAGATAGCCAAAAGAAAACATGCGAAAAGTAATCTGTTCATTTTCATGTGCGATATTACGTCGGAAGGGCCGGCGTGTTGCTGAAGGACAACGATTTAACGAAAGTTTTGCACCTGAAGTATTGAAAATTAAGGTGTAAGTTGTTCGCTAATCATGCCAAAGCGGCGCTCCCGGCTTTGATAGTCGAGGAGGGCCTCATAAAGGTGTTCTTTTCTGAAGTCGGGCCAGAGCACGGGCGTGAAATAAAGCTCTGCGTAGGCAATTTGCCAGAGCAGAAAATTGCTGATACGCTTTTCGCCACTGGTGCGGATGAGGAGTTCGGGGTCGGGAATTGCAGCGGTATCGAGTGTCGCGGCCAGTTGGGTTTCATCAATATCTTCCGGAAGGAGCGTTCCCTTGCGGACCATATCGCACAACTGGCGGGTGGCTCGAACCATTTCCTGGCGGGCGCTGTAGTTGAGGGCAAGCACCAGTGTCATTTGGGTATTCTGGCTGGTAGCCTCGATACCTTCCCGGAGTGCGAGGAAAGTAGGCGCGGGAAGGTGGCTCCAATCACCGATGGCCTGAAGTCGGATATTATTTTCGTTGAGTTTGCGCACTTCCTTGTGCAGTGTTTCCACCAGGAGTCGCATCAGGGCACCCACTTCGGTTTTCGGCCGATTCCAGTTTTCGGTAGAAAAAGCGTAGAGCGTGAGGTATTCCACACCCAGTTCTGCGGCCGTTTCTGTCACTTCACGTACAGACTGCACGCCGTTGCGATGCCCAAACACTCTGGGTTTGCCGTGCTGTTTGGCCCAGCGGCCGTTACCATCCATAATTATCGCGATATGGCGCGGTAATTTTTCCGGTATGATGGCTGATTTTAAATCCATAAAAGAGCTGCATTCTAATTTGTCGAAGGCAGAATCGCAAAGCGTGGCAAAGTTAGCAAAAGACCGTATCATTACATGGTATTTCTACCCATTCGCTTATTTTGCGCTCTAATTCCAAAAAAACGATATGCTATTCAAAGATTTTCCCTACCAACGCCCCGACATGGAACGCCTTTCCATTACCATACGTCAAAAGCTGGACGAGTTTGAAATTGCCCCTACGGTGGCTGTTCAAAATCTTCTGATGGACGAGATCAATAACCTGCGCGGGAAATTCACGTCCCTTTCCAATATTTGCCATATCCGACACACCATCAATGTAAAAGACCCATTCTATGCCGAAGAGCAAAACTTTTTTGACCAGGCCATGCCCGTTTTTGAGGGCCTGAATTTTGAATACTATCAAAAATTGCTCGCTTCACCCTTCCGGGAAGACCTGGAGCAAAAATGGGGTAAACAATTGTTCCGAATTGCCGAGATGCACCTCCAAACCTTCAGCCCGGAAATACTCGAAGATCTCCAACAGGAAAATGCCCTGAATAGCGCATATATTCAACTCAAAGGCCGCGCCCAAATCGAGCACGGCGGCAACACCTACAACCTATCCTCCATTCTTAAGCTGGAAAATTCGCCCGACAGGGCCGTCAGGCGTGCCGCTTCAGAGTCGCGCTGGCGTTTTTTTGAAAGCCATCGCGAAGAAGTGGACGATATTTTTGACCAACTCGTAAAAACCCGGCACCGCATTGCACAAAAACTTGGATTCGAAAATTTCATCGCACTAGGCTATGCCCGAATGTTGCGCAGCGATTACAATGCCGAGATGGTGGCCGGCTTCCGGGAATCCATCAGAACCTGTATCGTTCCTATAGCCGCCAATTTGTACGAACGGCAACGACGACGGCTCGGGCTGGATGCACTCCATTACTATGATGAAGAATTTCGTTTTTCTGACGGAAACCCCACTCCACAGGGCGATATGGATTGGATTGTTGGACAGGCAAACCGCATGTACGACGAACTATCGCCGGAGACGGCCGAGTTTTTCAGATTTATGCAGGACAATCAATGTATGGATCTGCCGGCCAGAGACGGCAAAGCGCCCGGCGGGTATTGTACCTTCGTCAGTGACCACGGCGCCCCTTTCATTTTCTCCAACTTCAACGGCACCAGCGCAGACATTGACGTCCTTACCCATGAGGTAGGCCATGCCTTCCAGGTGTATTCCAGCCGCAATATTGGGCTCAATGAATACTTCTGGCCCTCCTACGAAGCTTGTGAAATCCACTCCATGAGCATGGAATTCTTCACCTGGCCCTGGATGTCGCTCTTCTTCCATAGCGATGCACCTAAGTACTACTTTGGCCATTTATCCGGCGCGCTCTGCTTTTTGCCTTATGGGGTTGCGGTGGACGAATTTCAGCATGATGTGTATGCCAATCCGGAATGGACACCGGCGCAACGACATAATGCCTGGCGAAAAATAGAGCAAAAATACTTGCCCTGGCGCCAATATCCGGCCAATGACTTCCTCGAAAGCGGCGGTTACTGGCATAAGCAAAGCCATATTTTTGGCATGCCTTTTTACTATATTGATTATGTGCTGGCTCAGATTTGTGCCCTGCAATTCTGGAAGCGCGACCAACAAAACCATGACCATGCCTGGAACGACTACCTACGCCTGTGCCAGGCGGGAGGAAGCCAGTCTTTTCTGGAATTGACCCAACTTGCGGGATTGCAATCCCCCTTTCAGCCGGGTTGTGTGGAGGAAGTGGCCGGAGAAGCCGCGGGATGGCTCGAAAAAGCCTCATTTTAACCCGGATATACGCAAAAAGCGATTTGTTACGACCATAATTCAATTTTTTCAGATTTTTTTGCCGGGTTATTTGCCTTTTGACCAAGTGCGTGGCTACCTTTGCGCATGGAAAAAGAAAATGCATACGCAGCCCGGGTTATTTCCGAGGCTCTAACGTACGATGATGTACTCCTCGTTCCGGCTTATTCGGAAGTTTTGCCCCGCGAGGTAGATGTCTCCAGCAATCTCACCAGAACAATACGATTGAACGCGCCGATTGTGTCCGCAGCCATGGATACTGTCACCGACTACAAGTTGGCCATCGCCATGGCCAGGCAGGGCGGCATTGGGATTATCCACAAAAACATGACCATTGCCCAACAGGCCGAGCAGGTGCGAAGTGTCAAGCGCGCAGAAAGCGGTATGATTATTGACCCTGTAACCTTGCGCGATGATGCAAGAGTGAGCGACGCACTTTCCCTGATGCAACAATTCAAAATTGGCGGTATCCCGGTGGTTGGCAGTAACGGAAAACTGATTGGCATTCTCACCAATAGGGACCTGAGGTTTGAAACGCAGATGGACAGGCCGGTCAAAGAAATTATGACCTCCCAAAATCTCGTCACGGCACCTATGGGTACTACCTTAGTACAAGCACGCGAAATCCTTCAGCGCCATAAAATCGAAAAATTGCCGGTTGTGGAAAGCGACCAGACGCTTGTTGGCCTTATCACTTACAAAGATATCATGAAGGTGCAGGATAACCCCAACGCCTGCAAAGACAGTCTGGGCCGACTGGTGGTAGGCGCCGCAGTAGGTGTCACCGCAGACGTGGAAGAACGCGTAGAAGCGTTGGCCAAAATGGGCGTGGATGTCGTTTGTGTAGATACCGCTCACGGTCATTCAATGGGTGTGCTTAATGCCGTCAAAACATTGAAAAAACTGTTCCCCGACCTCCAAATTATTGGCGGCAATGTGGCTACCGGCGCAGCAGCAAAAGCACTGGCAGAAGCAGGCGCCGATGGCGTTAAAGTTGGTGTAGGGCCCGGTAGTATTTGCACCACCCGTGTAATTGCCGGGGTGGGTGTGCCTCAATTATCGGCAGTAATGGATGCGGCTCATGCGTTGAAAGGTACCGGTGTGCCCATTATCGCTGATGGCGGCATCCGCTACGCGGGCGACATCGTCAAGGCCTTAGCTGCCGGTGCCGGTTCTATTATGGCCGGCGGACTTTTCGCCGGTGTAGAGGAAGCTCCCGGAGAAACCATTATCTTTGAGGGGCGAAAGTTCAAGGTTTACCGCGGCATGGGCTCTTTGGGGGCAATGTCCCAGGGCTCCAAAGACCGCTACTTCCAGGACGTGGAGGACGATATCAAAAAATTAGTGCCGGAAGGTATTGAGGGTCGCGTGCCCTATAAAGGAACGGTGGCAGAAGTGATGCTCCAGTACCTTGGTGGGCTAAGGGCCGGCATGGGCTATTGCGGGGCAGCTAACATTGCACAGCTACAACAGGCCTCCTTCGTAAAAATCACCGCGGCAGGCTTTGCCGAGAGTCATCCGCACAACATTACCATCACTAAAGAAGCACCAAACTACAGTAGAAGATAACAGATTCGTTCACTTTTTAAACAACACCCCAATTATGTTGGTAAAAACATTCTCCAGTGCCGTGCATGGCGTTGATGCACGTACTATTACCGTTGAAATCAATACCGGCGGGCCGGTCACGGTAGGCAATCAGTTCTATTTTATGGTCGGGTTACCTGATGTGGCCGTCCGCGAGGGGTCTCAGCGCATGGAAGCTGCCTTGAAAAACTCCGGCTTCAAAATGTTGCGCTTGCGCACCGTGGTCAACCTGGCTCCGGCTGACATCCGCAAGGAAGGCTCCGCTTATGACCTTCCCATAGCCATTGGATATATGGCCGCCACCGAACAGTTGGAATGCAAAGACCTCGAGCAGTACATCATGATGGGTGAGCTGTCGCTCGATGGTGGATTGCGCCCCATCAAGGGCGCTTGGCCAATTGCCATCCAGGCGCGGAAGGAAAAATTCAAGGGGATTATCCTTCCCGCACAAAACGCCCGGGAAGCAGGTCTGGTAAGTGACCTCGCCGTCTATGGGGTGGAAACCCTACGCGAAGCGGTAGAGTTCCTAAGCGGCTACAAGTCCCTCGAGCCGGTAGTGGTCAATACGCGAGATGAGTTTTTTCAGGGCGCCAACCAGTACGATGTGGATTTCTCCGACGTCAAAGGCCAGGAAAACATCAAGCGCGCCCTGGAACTGGCGGCAGCGGGTGGGCACAATGCCATTCTCATCGGGCCGCCAGGTGCAGGAAAGACAATGCTGGCGCGCCGATTACCTTCGATACTGCCGCCCCTCTCCCTTCATGAGGCGCTGGAAACCACCAAGATTCACTCTGTGGCAGGTATGTTGCCTGCCAGGGCGGCGTTGATCACCACCCGCCCCTTTCGCGCGCCGCACCACACCATCAGCGACGTCGCCTTGGTAGGCGGTGGTACACATCCGATGCCCGGGGAAATTTCGCTGGCGCACAACGGCGTATTGTTTCTAGACGAGCTGCCGGAGTTCAAACGCAGCGTCCTTGAGGTGCTTCGCCAGCCCATGGAGGAGCGGCGCGTCACCATTTCCAGGGCGAAGACCTCCGTAGATTACCCTGCGGGGTTTATGCTCATTGCTTCCATGAATCCTTGCCCTTGTGGGTATTACAATCATCCCGACAAGGACTGTGTATGTGGTCCGGGGGTAGTCAAGCGGTATCTGAGCAAAATTTCTGGCCCCCTGCTCGACCGGATTGACCTACACGTGGAAGTGACCCCCGTGAGTTACGATGAGCTCGCCGCCCGTCAAACCAGCGCAGAACGCAGTACGGATATAGCCCAGCGCGTCATGCAGGCCAGGGAGATTCAGTCTCGCCGGTTTGAGAGTCACCCGGACATTTACTGCAACGCGCACATGCCGAGTCGAATGGTTCAGGACGTCTGCTCGGTCAGTCCGGCCGGCATTACGTTGGTGAAGCGCGCCATGGAGCGGCTTCAACTCAGCGCCCGCGCCTTTGATCGCATCCTCAAAGTGGCACGTACCGCTGCCGACCTTTCAGGAAGTGCCGACATCCAAATCGAACATCTCGCCGAGGCGATACATTTCAGGAGTTTGGATAGAGAAGGATGGGCCGGGTGAGCTTTGATTAATGGATGTTCAAGTATCTTTTGGATGCCAGTAATATCTGTTCCTACTGCAACTCCTCCCAGGCGGCGGTCAGACTGCGGGCGATGCCCTCCCCTTTCCATTCAGGGGCTCCGGGAATGGCGGTTATGCCGAGGATTTCTTCCTTCGTCTTACCGGCTTTGATGGCTTTGCCTACGGTTTCCAGCAGGGATTCCAGGTAGTTTTCAAAAGCGCTGATGTCGGCATGAGTGCCCACGACCTGATAGCCTTCCGCGGCATGGCCGAAAATGTATTGCGTGTCCTTGCTGTAAGTCCGTCGGATGCGCTGCAATACGGCAATCCAGGAGGCAATGTTTGCACCCCCGGGACGGTCAATGTATGGAAAGCGGCGGTTAAATACCAAATCGCCCAGGTGAGCCACCTCTGCTTGTTCAAAATGAACCACGATATCGCCATTGGTGTGTGCAGCGCCGAAGTATTGTGCTGTAATCTTTTCGTCACCAAGGGATTGCGACCATTGTTGTTCAAATATGGTATCGGCATACAACTGCTGTGCTTCCGTATTGCGCTCCTTGGCTTGTTTTTGCTGGTTTTCCCTGCAATTCACATGGGATACTACCCTAGCAACCTGATTTTGGAAGGCGATATTGCCGGAGGTATGGTCACCGTGGTGATGAGTATTGATGAGCAGGTCAAAAGGTAGCTTCGACTGCTGCCTGACTTGGTCGATAAGGTGGCCGGCCTGTTCGGGAAACTGGGAGTCAATGACAGTAATGCCGGAGGCATTGATCAGCCAGCCGATAGTTCCGCCCCGTTCGGTGAAAAAGCCCACATTGCGCCGGATCAGTTGCATCTGGCCGGGCAGTTGACCAAACAGATTGCCCATGATATGGAATGGCGGCAGCAGCGTTGCTCCGGAGAGCCATGCCACATTTTGGATAAATTTTCTTCGGGAACTCATAGATAAAATTTTCAAAGATGGACATAGGTTACTCCCAGGCCCGGTCTGTCGGGCACTAAAATAGTCCCGTTCGGCTCATACTGTGCACCGCCTTCTACGGGGTCATCGGCCAGCATGAGGGCGCAATCCAGGTCATAGTGGACGATGTTGTTTCTCGCCAGAGCCAGATGGGCAAAGGCCGTCATGCCGAGCCGCGACTCTGAAAAGCAGCCAATCTGACAGGGGATTCCTGCAGCCTCAGCGATAGCGGTAATTTGCAAGGCATTCCGGATACCTCCCGACTTGGCTAATTTGATGTTGAACATATCGCAGGCCTGGTTTTTCACTAACCGAAGGGCATCAAAGTGATCTCCCAGTGCCTCGTCGGCCATGATAGGAATGGGGCTTTGCCTTCGTACGGCGGCAAGGGCATCGTCATCTTTCCTGGAGACCGGCTGTTCGCAAAAATCAATATCAAAGGGAGCTATGGCTTGCAGGGTGTGAATGGCGGTGAGTTGGTCCCAGCCCTGGTTGGCGTCCACACGAAGCCTGATGCCGTCATTTCCGATAGCTTCACGGATTTGGGCGATGCGGTGTACATCATCGTGGACGTTGGTGCCTAGTTTTACCTTAATGGCCCGAAAGCCCTGCGCGACGAAACGGCGAGCCTCGGAGGCCATAAATTCGGGGCTTCCGAGGCCTACGGTCATATCAGTAACAAGGGCTTTGGTATTGGCTCCACCTAAAAAGGCGTACAAAGGAAGGTTGGCAATGCGGGCAGCGAGGTCGTAGAGGGCGATATCGAAAGCACTTTTTATGGCGTGATTACCCCAGATGGCCTTATGGATTGCACTTAGGTTGTTTTCGAGTTCGAGGGCATTGCGGCCCTCCAGGTTTTTGGCCAGCAGCGGGGCGACCGCGATGCAGGTATCCTGCGTTTCGCCCGCAATGCTGCGATAAGGGCAGCATTCGCCGCGGCCAATAAACCCTGAGTTGGTTTCAATTTCAATCAATACGTTGTGCGCGGCAGTTATCGTTTCGAGCGCAATGACGAAAGGCTCCTGAAGCGGTATGTTCAGACGATGTACCCTTACCGTGCGGATAGTATGGCTGGAAGATGCCACGTGTATTATTTCGCCGGTGTCAGCTTAAAGCCCACGGCAATTTTTTCCCAGAAGAGTGTTACTGCGGCTTCCTTGGTTCCGTCGGGCACTACGGCAAAGTCGAGGCGCTCTGCAAATTCGCCGTTTTTAGCCGGGTTGGCCTCTATGCGGAGGGCGTCTTTGGATTCGTCGTAGTTATAGGCACCCCACTGGTCGGCATCCTTATTAAAAATAAATGTCCAGGATTCTTCACCGGGAATGGTGAACAACGCATAGCGGCCTGCGGGGAGTTTTTGGCCTTCGATTATAACATCGGTGCTTACTTCAAAGGTCGTGGCCTCGTTGGCGCCGGTTCTCCATATTTTGCCATAGGGTACCAGCTTGCCCCAGATAGAGCGACCTTTTACAGCGGGGCTACCATAAGTGATGACGATTTTAGCTTCTCCCAGATGGCTGCTGGCTGTAGTGGGCGGGCTTGGTCGCTGGCTTTTGTCTTGCTGGGCATGAGCGGTACCTGCCCAAAAAAGGACACAAACAGCGGAGAGCAACAAAGTGAAGTTTCTCATTGGCATTATACAGTGATTTAAAAGTTTTAGAATAAGGAGATAACGGTTTGTCATGCCGTAATGTTGAGCGCGAGCCGCGTTTAGGTTCGCACGACGAATTTTTTTGAAAAAAAATCACTTTCAGATGAACTCCTATCGGCTTTATAAGTTTTATTATCTAAAAAGATAGTAAAGCTACTATTTTTGTGTGTAAATGTATATTGTCCATCCAGTAAAACCATGATATCATGTCACAGCTCGAATTCACTACGCACTTTAGCCAGCTTCAAGGGGTACTGCACGCTTTTGCTATCAGGCTCACCCAGGATGAGCGTGAAGCGCAGGATTTGGTACAGGAAACGGCCTATAAGGCTTTC
>CAYTNI010000084.1:0-10236 GCA_964439115.1 uncultured Saprospiraceae bacterium | reverse complement strand
GGCCAAAGCGCAGGAGTTTCTGCAGTCCGGAGATTATTTATGGAATGCCGGCATTTTTATTTGGAGGGCGTCGGCGGTAGTGGATGCTTTGAACCAATTTGTGCCGCAGGTAATCAAGCCTCTGGAACAAGGGATTGAGCTGATGAACACCGAAAAAGAAGCACAATTCGTCGAATCAGTTTTTCCGGCTTTGGAAAATGTGTCCATAGATTATGCAATCATGGAAAAGGCCTCCAATGTATATACCATGCCAGCCTCTTTCGGATGGTCGGATTTGGGCACCTGGGCTTCCCTCCATGCGGAATCGCCCAAGGACGCGCACAACAATGTGGTTCAATCCTCCAGGGCGCTGCTGTACGATACCCACAATTGCATGGTGCGCGTTCCAAAGGATAAGATGGTTGTATTGCGGGGACTTGACAATTTTATTATCGTGGATGAGGGTGATGTATTGATGATATACCCCAAATCCATGGAGCAGGACATTAAAAGTGTCACCCAGGATGCAAGGACGCTGGGCGGGGAACGTTATATTTGAATAACCGCATATTCTTGAACGAAAAATTGTACACGCCTGCTCCCCCGAAGCGCAGAAAAGTTGCGCTGGTGTCTAATTCTGCCTGGTACACCTGGCAGTTCCGCCTTGGGTTAATACGCCGGTTGCAGGAAGCCGGGGATGAGGTTTTTGTGATTAGTCCCCACGACCATTACAGTTCCAAGCTTATTGCGGAGGGTATCCACTTTGTACAATTACCCATAGCGGTGTATGGCATGAATCCACTGAGGGAACTGGTGGGTATTTGGCAATTATTTCAGATTTACCGGAGGTATCAATTCGATTGTATATTTCATTATACTGCCAAGCCAAATATTTACGGTTCCATTGCCGCCTGGCTAAGAGGTATTCCTTCTATTGCGGTAACCACAGGATTAGGTTTGCTAAGGGATGAAGACAAAGGCCTTGCCCAAATTTTTCTACTTGGGCTGTATCGGTTGGCGGGCTTGTTGAGCAGGCAAATGTGGTTCCTCAATCCGGATGATCGGCAGTTTTTTCTGCAAAAAGGTGTCATTTCGCCACAAAAGGCATTGGTGCTGCCCAGCGAAGGGGTAAACATTCAATGGTTCAGGCCCCGCGAAGGTTCAATCCCGGATCGCCCGCCCCGTTTTTTGTATGCCGGTCGTTTGGTTTGGAGCAAGGGATTGAAAGCATACTACGAGGCTGCCAAATATTTTCATCAAAAAGGCTCGCGTTGTAGTTTCCACCTGGTGGGATTTATTGTGCCTGAGCACCCCGATGCCGTTTCATTTGATCTGGTACAAAAGTGGCAATCTGATGGGGTGATGCGATACCATGGAGAAACCGACGATATCAGGCCATTTTTATCGGAGGCGGACTGCGTGGTGCTTCCCTCATTTTTCGGGGAAGGGGTGCCCAGGATTTTGCTGGAAGCAGCAGCCATGGGTAAGCCCATCATTACCACAGATTTCGTCGGCTGCCGGGAAGTTGTCCAAAACGGTTACAACGGATTACTTTGCAAGCCCAGGAACACGCAAAGCTTAGTGGATGCTATCGAAACATTCATGGCGCTTTCTTCCGGTGCGCGTCAAATGATGGGGCTAAAGGGCCGCAAAAAGATTGTCGAGCAGTTTGATGAGGCTATTGTCATCAAATACTACCTGAAAGCGCTAGAACAATTTGCGCCAAAGGAGTTAGAAATACCTGCCCGACAATGGACAGGTAAATCGTGAGCGTGGGGGAGGGGAGGCAATTCCCAATCGTTAGGGAGTGAATTTTCTTACTTTTCCATCAAATCAGTAAAGACCAAATTGATGGAATATTAAAGCAATCGCCTTTTTTAGTGGAGTGTTTGACTACCCAAAAGTCACCGAAGCCAATAAAGCAGCTACCGCAAAATCTGTACCTCACCTGAGGCCAACTTGGGTGCCTGCCGTAAAAAAGTATATCGCAGCAGGTAAGTGTAAACCTCGGCGGGACAATTTTCGCCCTTGAAAGTACCATCCCAGCTACCCTCCGCATCTGTAGATTGGTACAACAACTGTCCCCAGCGATTGAAAATCAGCAGTTCGAAGTTTTCAACAACACAATTGCTGAGTGGCTGAAAGCCGTCGTTTACGCCATCGTCATTGGGTGAAAAGGCATTGGGGAAATAGTAACGGCAGCCTTCTCCACAGTTTGATAACTCTGTAACTAACAGCTCATCCAATGTTTGCCCGCAGGCGTTGGCAACCGTCACCCTGACCAATCCGCCACTGCTGATGCTGATGACACTGTCGTTCAACTGTGCACTGCCACCCGTCCCGGCAAACCAAAGGTAGCTGTCGGCATTGTTGGCGATGGCCGTAAGTCTGATGCTGTCGCCGCTGCAGAGGACAGTATCGCCGACAATGCGCACCTCAGGCAGGGGCAGCTCCACCAGCCTGATGCTATCACTGTTGCTACCACAAGCATTGGAAACTGTAACAGCATACTGTCCGCCGCTGGTCACAAGCAGGTCAGGCGAAGTCTCTCCCGTTGACCAACGAAAAGACGAAGCACCGACAGCATCGGTCAGGAGCCGGGCGGGTGTTCCCTCGCACAAAGTGTCACTAGCCAGAATGCTTACAAGCGGCGAGTTGGCTGTCGTCACCGACACCTCACTACTCCCATCACCACAGGCATTGCTTACTGTCACGGAATAACTCCCTGCCGCCGTCACGCTGATTACCGCCTCCGTTTCTCCACCCGACCATAAATAGGTCAGTTCGCCGCTCCCTCCCGCGTCAGTAGCCGTCAGCGATAGTGGCTGGCCGTTGCAGACAACCGTGCCTCCTGTGATGGTAACAGAAGGTACTGAATTGACTGTCAGGCTTATTTGTAGGATACTATCACAACCCGCCGCATTGACAAGGGTATCTGTGTAGATTCCTGATATGTTGAAGACAGCGCCACTGGGTGCTGTATAAGACCCGCAGGTGCTGATGCTAATGCTGTCGCTTGTTGGACTGCAATTATTGTAACAAATCTGCACCAGGCCATGCCCACCTTGTCGATTGTCGCCGCCTGTGGCTATACCCGGAAAGCTTGCCAGCAGCGGATCGGCGGCATTGCCTGGGATACCAGCAAAACCGGCAGTAACCGTCGTGCCGCTGAGGCCCGGGCAGGTATTGCACACAAAGCCGCTACCCCCGCCGCCAGTACTACCCACACCAAAACAACCATCATGGCTGCTACCGCCGCCACCGCCAAAGTAGCCATCGCCGCCACCACCACCGCCAGTGCGGATATTTCCACCCCCAAAATCTGTAGCCCCCCTGCCTCCTTGCAAAGAAGCACCGGCTGTGCCCTGCACCGGATTTCCGCAGATGCTATTGGCTGCAGGCGCTCCACCAGCAGTCTGTGTGCCCCCGAAACCATTGACAGTAAAGGGATTATTGGCAACAGTAAAATTGGCCTCTAGTCCGCCGCCACCGCCGCCACCCCGATTATAGGCACCACCGCCACCGCCACCGGCACTGGCAAGCGTTGCTCCCCCTCGGCTAATTTGGCTGCGGCCACCGCCACCACCGCCGCCACCAACATTCAGCCCTAATTCAACCCGATTGCCGCTGCCGCCATCTCCACCATTAGGCCAGCCGCCAGCACCCCCACTATGCCCCATGGCGGAAGCACCGCCACCGCCGACGACGATATCAATGACCTCTCCAGGATTTACCGGCAGGCTAACTTCCGTAAATCCGCCACCGCCACCGGCATTATTGGTAGGATCTGGCCCACCGCCACCGGCAGCCCCCCACATTTTTACCTGAATGGTATCTACCCCAACGGGCACCGTCCATTGCTGTACGCTACCCGTGTACTGAAACACATTGCAGGCTACTGATACCGGTGTACAGCTGACTACCACCACCTCGTCTGTTCCGCTTCCGCATTCAGTAGTTACTGTTACGGAGTAAACCCCGGGGGTGCTGACTGAAATACGCTGAGAGGTAGCCCCGGTTGACCAGGTGTAGCTGGCACCCGGATTGAGGGCATCCAGCACAAATTGACCGCCCGTTACACACAAATCGAGCGTATCAGGCCCCAGTGATACAAAAGCAGCGTCCTCATCCTCAAAAAGCCAGGCGCTGAAATTGGGCAGGCAGAAAAAGGTATTATCAGAAGTGAAATTCAGCACATCCAACTGCAGACTTGCTGCGAGCGTATTTGGGCAATTTATGCGATTGAGGTAATTGGTACCCGTCAAAAAATTACTCGCCAGGAAGTATATCCGCCCGTCTGGGCCCAGCTGCGGCTGCCCGGGAATGATAGGGCCGCCCAGGCCGGTAAGAGAGCCGATGGCCATAACTGAAGCTGTAATATCGGCCGCCTGAAGATTGTAGCGCAATACAGACTCACCACCCGCGACAGACTGTAGCGCATACAAAAAGCGGCTGTTGGGCGCAAATTCGTAGCGTGGTGAAAGCCCTGGCAATGCAATCGGATTAGACAATTGACCTGTAAGGGTATTGAACTGCAGCAGTTGCGGATTTGGTTCAAACTGCGTCACCACCAAGGCTCCGTTGGGAGAAGCTTTGATACTTCCGCGCGACGTTCCAAGCGCACTATAGGTGCTCGCCAGCGATACACCCGACGGTGTGACGCTATACACGCCCAATCCGCCGGTTCCCTGGTGGATCAATAGCCAATAGTCGCTCCCATTGGCGTGGCGAATGGCACTAAGTCCTTCATAGCTGGGCGCGAATACGCGCTGATCAGATAGCACCACTCCGCCAAGCCCGGCATTGAGCCGCATATCTACCGTAAAATAAGAAAATCCCCTGCCCCCTGGTTGGGCGGCCACGATCGCCGGGGATGCACCGATATCCCACTCGGTCTCATCCATGGTGAAAACATAATAAACAGAATCCTGGCCCGGCGCCTCGATAATTATGGCTGATTGAACAGCAGAAAAACCACCTCCCTCAATACCCTGCATATCATACATGACCCCATTCTGCTGATTCCAGATACCACCACCATCCTGACCGCTGAAAGCAGGCTCACGACCTCCTCCATTGGTGTAAAATAGCAACCTGCCATCCGGATCGCAATAAGACGCGGAACCCTCTACAGTGAAAATTTGACTGCCACTGAGCTGCACCGGTTCTCCGCTATTAAAATCCAATGCACGTCCGTCCCCGAAATGCCAGATGTATGCTTGCTTTTGGGCGGGGACAGAGAAGTGGATGAGACAGAGTGTTAGTAGAAAGGATATGTGGATGAGTATTCTCATATTGTGATTTTTTTCAGGACAATTTTGGGGTGAATTTTGTTCGAGTTGGAATGTTAACATGTCCGAAGTGGTGATAAGCGATTATTGTAACGAGGGGGATTTGCCACGCCCTTGTTTTAACCCTAGTCTCACATTTCGGGGGTGGAACCTCACCCATGAAAATGCCCGTCTCAGTTAAATCTCCAAAACGTTAGGATACATTTTCAGATTTTTCTGGCCTTTGCTGTTGACCTGCGCTTTTTTGTGCCGGATCAACTCCTAAGCGCTGCACGCCGGAGGAGGCCGCAAACCCTTGTTTTCGGTAACCTGGTTTTAGTAAAATGAAAGCTACGCACAATTTTTTCCAGCGAATAATTGGCAATGCCTGCCAGATAGTGATACCTTAGTCTGAGGATTCAAACAAGAAAAGTTTGGAGTTTCCCGACGGTTTACTAATCCGCAGGAATTAACTGAACAAGACATGAAGATATTCATTTATTAATACACCCTTTCCACAGACCATAATTCTCTCCCTTGTATCTCGACAGGCTTATATTGACCAATTTTAAGAACTACAGCGAACAACCACTGAAGTTTTCTCCGCGACTGAACAGTTTCTCCGGATTGAACGGTATGGGGAAAACCAATGTGCTCGATGCCATCTACTACCTCTGCCTGGCAAAAAGTCGCTTCGGATTGCCCGACAACCTGCTATGCCGAAAGGGCGAATCCTTCTTTCGCTTAGACGGCCATTTCCTGGCTGCCGAAAGTACCTCGCGCATTGTAGTCAAATTTCAATCGGGTAAGCGAAAGGTCATTGAACACAACCAGGCACCTTACGATAACCTCCACGAGCATATAGGTCGCTTTCCGGTCGTTTTCATCGGTCCCGATGATGTGGCGCTCATCACCGAGGGCAGTGAGGAACGGCGAAAATTTATGGACAATACCCTCTCCCAAACAGATCCCGCCTATTTGTCGCACTTAGTGACCTACAACAAAGTTTTACAGCAACGAAATGCCGCACTAAAACAATTTGCCGAACTAAGGAGGTGGGATGACGCCTTGTTGGAGGTCTATCAGTCCCATCTGGTACCTAGTGGAACCTACATCCACGAACAGCGCAAAGCTTTTATGGCGAATTTTATGCCCGAAGTGCATTCGGCATATCAACAAATTGCCGGCAAATCGGAGCATATCGAATGTCTGTATGTCTCTGCACTCGAAGAAGCCCCACTTGACATCCTTTTGCAGGCCAGCATGGACAAAGACCGCATTCTCCAACGCACCACTGAGGGTATTCACCGCGATGATCTGGACCTTCGCATTAAGGACATGGCCGTCAAAAAGTTCGGTTCGCAGGGACAATTGAAATCCTTCGTCCTGGCGCTGAAACTTGCCCAATATCGCTTCCTGGAACAACGAACACAAACCTTACCCATCTTACTTCTTGATGATATTTTCGACAAACTGGATGCGCAAAGGGTGAGCCGCCTGTTGAAACTCCTGCACGAAAGCCACTTCGGGCAGGTGTTTATTACCGATACGGATGAAACCCGTGTGGAAAATATTATCAGGGAATTTGGAACCGACTACTGCCGTTACCGTGTTGATACAGGTGTGGCCACCCGTCAAAATTACCATCCTGATGAGAAAATCGAATGAGCAGTCCGTAGGAGAAGTACTGGCAGAAATGCTCAGGACCTATAAACTGAAAAACAAACTAGACGAAACCCGCATTCGCGAATTATGGGCGGAGGTGATGGGTCAGTTGATAGCATCCTATACTACCGATATTCAACTTCGTCGCAAAAAGTTAGTGGTTGTGATCACTTCTGCTCCTTTACGACAGGAACTGAGCTACGGAAGGGATAAAATCAGGCAAAACATGAATCAGGCACTCGGAGAAGCACTGATAGAGGAGGTGGACATCAGATAGCGGTCAATGCCCCGTGCAGCCCGCTTGCCCTCCGCCACGGCATATACTACCTCCGCGCCACCATTCTTCAAGTCTCCGCCGGCAAAATACAGCTCCCTGGAAGTTTGAAGCGTTTCCGGATGTACTTCAATTTCGCCCTTAGCGTTGAATGACAACCCCGGAATCTGATGGCGCCACGGCCCATGTTCCTGGCCGATAGCCAAAATCACTGTGTCGCAAGGGAAAAACTCAGCCTGTTCACGGTGAATTACGAGTTTACCATCCTTCATTTCGGTGGGTGAAAGACGTATTCCTTCCACAGCATCAGAACCCAGGATTTCCACGGGAGCTTTTTGAAAAACACAACGGACGCCAATTTTGCGGGCATGCGCCAGCTCAAATTCGTAGGCGGTCATTTCAGTCCTCGTCCTTCGATAGGCTAAGATGACTTCCTCGGCACCCAGCAACAGTGATTCTGAGGCAGCATCCATAGCCGTATTACCTCCTCCAATCACGACCACGCGCTTTCCTACTGACAATTTCAGAGGATTTATTTTAACCTCGGCGATGAAATCAGTAGCACTCCAGACCCCTTTGAGGGCTTCTCCTGGAATACCCGGCGAGCGCATTTCGCCCAAACCCATGCCAAGGAAAATTGCGTGATAGGATTGTTCCAGTTGATGCCATTGCTGCGTCGAGGCTATTGGATGCCTGTAATGGATTTGAAACCCCATCTGCTTTTGAAGCCAGGCTACCTCACCGATGCTTTCTTCATTTTTGACCTTATAAGGTGCGCATCCATAGAGCGCCAAACCGGAAGGCTGTTCGCGAGCTTCAAATACGTCCACCTCATACCCTAAGCGACGAAGCTCACAGGCGCAGGAAATGCCTGCAGGACCGGCACCAACAATTGCCACCCGCAACCCATTGGCCGTTCCGGCGAAAAATATGGGAGCTTCTTTTTTTAAAGCAGCCGCAGTGGCATAACTTTGGAGCTGCCCAATCTGAATAGGTTTGGAATCTTCATGGTTATAGACACAGGCGCCTTCACACAGCACTTCGGTAGGGCACACCTTGCCACACACATGGCCGAAATAATTACTTTGGTAAATCGTTCGTGCTGCACCATCGAGGTTTTGGGTGTAAATTTGACGGATGAAAAGCGGGATGTCTATTTCCGTTGGGCAGGCCTTTATGCATGGTGCATCATGACAAAACAAACACCGTGCACTCTCCTGGTGAGCCATCGTGGCACTGAGGTCAGGCTTGACAGGGGCAAAGTTCTGCGCAATCAGGGTGGCCAGGTCTCCGGGCTTTTGATAATCCGTCATCATCTGCATTTTTTCTCTTATCGTGCAACGTTGCTGCAAAACTATTGTCTATTGGTTAAAATTGTGCAGCAACCGAGCAAAATTCAGAATTAAGCGTTTATTTGTAAGGGTCTCAGGCAAAATTAAATACAGCATTAAAACAGTCCAATGAAAAATTCAAGAAAACAATGGGTCATGTTCGCCGCCCTCTTTCTGTTCAGCGTCGCATGTTATGCGTTTCTTTCCACCCGAAGTGCAGACAATCAGGCATTAGAGACAGAATTGAAACTGGAAAAACCCGAGGATTTGGAGGGTGCGAAATACGGGCACAATTTTTTGCTCCATGTGGAAATACTTAAAAAGCTCGCTGCCGGTGCCCGCAAACTTATCCCCGCATCTCATAATTAAGTATCCAATCTGGCATTTACAGTAAGGATCGTATTTAATAGCCGATTTTCTTTTTCCAGTATCTCATTAACCCCGCTACGCTCATCCATGCTGGATTGGCAAACTCGTAAGCCTTGAGAGTTTGCGTATCTGCCTGAACTCCGCTCAATTCCCTGGCAACCATTTGGGTAAATTCTTCGGCAATTTGGGTCTGTTCCACACCATCCTCCAATCTCTTTTTCATCCAGTCTGCCCAGGCCATCAACCTGGAAGCGAGTTCATCCAGATGTACACTCGTATCCTCTACCGCTCCGTAATGGGTAAGATACATGGTTTTTACCGGAAGCGTTTTCAGTAAGGCGATGGATTCCAGCCAGGATTCAATCTGTATATCTGGTGGTGGACAGGGCGGTACCACCAATCCACCATTGATTCTTACGCCGCCCACATCCCCTGTAAATACGGAATCGCCAACCTGCCAGGCAATGTGATGTACAGCGTGCCCCGGGGTATGCCAGGCGATAAAATCGGTGGTTCCTATCCCCACGGACTCCCCGTGTGATACGGTTTTTAGTTGTTGTTCGTCAATCGGATGTAGCGCTCCCCAAAGGGCATCCATTTGATCCTGGTAGATCATTTTGGCCGATTGGACCAGCTTCTCAGGGCGCAAGAGGTGTTTTTCGCCTTCAGGATGTACATAAACTGTAGCTCCGTTTTGGGCAAAATACCAGGCGGCACCGGCGTGGTCGAGATGGATGTGGGTCAAAAACACATGGGCGATGTCGCGGAGTGCAAAGCCGGCTTTCTGCAGACCCTTTTCCAGGGATCCAAGGGTGGAGTGGGGGCCGGTTTCCACTAAAACGGGGCCGGCTGTGGTTTCCACTACGAATGCGGCAATGGTTTTTGGGATGCCTAAAAAGTTCAGGTCAATGGTATGGATCATCATTAGTCGAGGTGGGAGGATTCTGTTTGAAGGGTTACGCGTTCATAGCTCATCAGACGCTCGTGCAAGCCTCTTGTTTTGGGAAGTTCGTATTCCATGAAGTAGCGCGCAGTGAGAATTTTACCTTCATAGAAAGACTTTTCCTGAGAGCCTGCAGCCTCGGGTAATGCCTGGGCGGCGACTAAAGCCTGAAGCAGCCATTGCCAAGCTATGGCCACGTGCCCGAAATATTCGAGGAAAAGCGTAGCATCGGCCAGGAAAACTTCCGGTTCTTCGCGCGCAGCTATTTGAAATAGGTGTAGGGTAACCTGTTGTAGCCGGCCGGCTGTATCGCCAAGGGCGAGGGCCATAGGTCGAAGTGCTTCTATTTGTCCTGCCCTGTTGACGGTATCGTGTATTTCCTGAGCAAAAAGTGCTGCAGCTTCT
>CAYTNI010000083.1:0-10237 GCA_964439115.1 uncultured Saprospiraceae bacterium | reverse complement strand
AAAAATTCACGGGAACGAGGAACAAGGCCGTAGCCCCCATCAGGGCGATGGCTTCATCACTGAGCCTGAGGCCTGGGATGGCCTTGTTCAGAATGCTTCCTGTTGTCCATAAAAGCGCCGTGCCTACAAAAACCAGCAGGGTGCCGCGCTCTCCTTTGCTCATGGGGCCTAACGCCTCCAGCTCCTTGCGGATGAGCGTCCTGCCGCCTTCAAAGTTGCCCAGCCGATTGGGATAGAGAACTTTTACCAACATCAAAAAGGTGAGGAGCAGGAGTATAACGGCAAAGGGAAAGCCAATCAGCATCCATTCTCCGAACCCGATTTCATAACCGTATTGTTCCCGCACAAATCCTTTGAACACCACGTTGGGTGGCGTGCCGATGATGGTGGCCATCCCGCCAATGCTGGCGCAATAGGCGATGCCGAGCATCATGGCCAGTGAAAAATTCCGAATACCCTTTTCAGGGTACTTCTCAGGGTCGCGAGTGAGCAACTCAATGACGGAGGTGCCAATGGGGAGCATCATCACGGCAGTGGCCGTATTGCTTATCCACATGCTCAAAAATGCAGTGGCCAGCATGAATCCCATCAGGATGCCATTGGCATTGCTGCCGGTGATGTGGATGATGTTTAAGGCGATGCGCCGGTGAAGGTCCCATCTTTCCATGGCGATGGCAATCATAAACCCGCCCATAAACAGAAAAACGACCGGATTGGCATAAGGGGCGGCAGATTCCCTGAGATTGCTCACACCCAACATGGGAAGCAGTATGATGGGGAGCAGGGAGGTGACCGGAATGGGCACGGCTTCTGTAATCCACCAGGTAATCATAAGTACGGCCATGGCCAAAACGCGCCAGGCCTCCGGCGTAATTTCGCCGGGAGGGGGCAAAAACAGCACCAGCGCGGAAAGTGCCGGACCCAAAAACAGACCTGATTTTTTGAGCAGTTTCATACTGTCGTAAAGGTAATCAGTTACTTGAAAAACACAAAAGCCGAGGTAAAAACCCCGGCTTTTGCTTACAAAATCCATATTTTGGACATCAGTCTTCGTTGGGTACCGGTTCTCCCTGGTACATGAGGAAGGCTTTGAGGAAATCGTCGAGGTCGCCATCCAGCACGGCATCTGTCTGACTGGTTTGATGGCCGGTTCGATGGTCTTTTACCCTTCGGTCATCGAGCACATAGCTTCGAATCTGAGAGCCCCATTCGTTTTTCATCTTGCCGGCTTCAATCTTGCCACGCGCTTCCATGCGCTTCTTCAATTCGAGTTCGTAGAGGCGCGATTTAAGCATCTGCAATGCTTTTTCCCTGTTTTGATGCTGGGAGCGCTCCTGTTGACATTCGACAACGATTCCGGAAGGGAGGTGCCGCGCACGCACAGCAGATTCGGTTTTGTTGACGTGCTGGCCGCCGGCTCCACTGGCGCGGAAAGTATCCCATTCCAAATCAGCAGGGTTGACCTCCACCTCGATGCGTTCATCCACTAAGGGGTGCACGAAAACGCTGGAGAAAGAAGTCATGCGCTTGCCCTGGGCATTGTAAGGGCTGACGCGCACCAGTCGGTGAACGCCGTTTTCGCCCTTGAGCAAGCCATAAGCGAAATCTCCCGAAATTTCCAGTTCAGCAGATTTTATACCGGCCACATCGCCATCTACGCGATTCAGCTCACTGATTTTGAAGCCCTTGTGCTCAGCCCACATGGTGTACATGCGCAGGAGCATCTCCGACCAGTCGCAGCTTTCTGTGCCGCCTGCACCAGCGTTGATTTCGAGGATGCAACCCAGTTCGTCTTCAGGCTGGTTGAGCGTAGAGCGAAATTCGAGGTCATCCACAGCATTCAATGCTTCGGCGTATTTTTCATCCACTTCGGCTTCTGAAGCCTGGCCTTCCCGAAGGAAATCCAGCAGCAGCTCGGTATCGTCCACGATAATTTCGACTTCCCGGTACTGCGACACCCAGTTTTTGAAGCTTTTGAGCGTTTTGAGGATGCTCTCGGCCTGCTTGGGGTCCGACCAGAAGTCGGGATTTACGGTTTGTTGTTCAAGATCTTCGATGCGGAGGAGTCGTTCATCGACGTCAAAGATACCTCCTCAAAGCGACAAGCCGGTCCCGAAGGTCTTTCAATTGCTCGATCGTCATGGTTTAATGGTTAAGAAATGATAAAATGGTTTTTAAACACTATTTTACAGACTGAAGTTCCATGTAGAAGATCAGGTCTGCATCCGGTGGGATAACCGGTGGAGCCCCCTGAGGGCCGTATCCGAGCGCAGAAGGGATATACAACATCACCTTACCGCCTTGTTTCAGCAATCGCACGCCTTCCATCCATCCTGTGATAAGACCTTCATCGCCGACAGTAAATGCCAGTGGCTCTCCGCGGCTGAAGGAGTTGTCAAACAGGGTGCCATCGGTGAGGGCGCCATAGTAATCTACCTCTACATTTTTGCCGTCTTCGGCGAGCGCGCCATCGCCGGGCTCGATGATGAGATACTTCAACCCGGAAGCTGTAGTCTGAAGGCCGGCGGGTGGCGTGCCGGAGCTCATGGCGGCGACAAATTCATCTACTCGTGGCTTCACTTTATCGCGGGCTGCCTCGAGATCTGAATTCTTCCTGATATCGGTCACCACGATGTGGTACATAATTTCCTTGGCATTGTCGTACCCGGGCGGTTTTTGGCTGACGGTATCAATTTCCCAAACCACCGTAGCGGAGTCTCCCTTGCTCATCAATCGGAGCAGCTCGAGGTGGGGTGCCGGAGGCATGCCCTGGACTTCCTCGGCGGAGGGCATCTTGATACGGGGCGTAGAAGGATCATCCTTTTCGGTATCGTAGTGGATGGAATCGCTTTCATTGGTAGTTACCTTCACGTGGAAAAACACCAGGTCACCGGCCTCAGCCGGAGCTCCGGGTGCATCCTTGTGCATGGTGTAGCGGAATCCGGCAGGAGTGCGAAGTTCCTTTTTTTGGCAGCCCAAAAAGAGGAGCAGCAGGCCGAGCGCCGGAAGTAAATAAAGTTTCATAAATCGTGCAGATTAAAGTGATGAAAAGATACGATATCAATTGGTGTTGAGGTCTTGCCTGTATTCTTCGAGGACCTCCCTGAATTTGCGAAGTGTAATTTTGAGCGGCTGAAAGGAAAATCCGCCGGCTGCGTTGCGGTGCCCCCCACCCTTGAAGTGTTTACGGGCAATATCCTGAACCGAAAAGTTGCCCTTGGAGCGCAGGGATAGCTTGACGATGGTGGGTTGCTCGGTAATGAAAGCCGCCATGGTGACCTGTCGGAGTTTCAACAGATAATTGACGATGCCCTCTGTCTCGCCGCGCACGATGTCGAAAGTTTCGTAATCCTCCTTGGTAAGCGTGATGATGCCCGTTTTAAACTCCGGCAGTATTTCCATGCGGTTGTACAGGCAATGCCCAAGGAGCCGAAGCTGCTTTTCGTCTAAGGAATTGAATATTAAATCCTGCAGGGAATAGTCGTCCACACCCAATTCCAACAACTCCGCTACAATTCTAAAGAGTTTGGCAGAGGTACTGTACCGAAAAGAGCCTGTATCGGTTACGATTCCGGTGTAAATACAATCCGCCGTGGCCTTGTTGATATTGGCTTTATGTCCCAGCCGGTCAATGAAATCGAATACCATCTCCGCCGTGGAACTGGCCATCGTATCGGAAATCATGTAATCTGCAAACGGCTCCGGAAATAAGTGATGATCTATCAGGATTTTGGGAGCCTTTCGGGTTTGCACAATTTCTCCGACCTTATCTATGCGATCCAGGGAGTTGAAATCCAGACAAAAGATAATTCCGGCGCGTTCTACCAGCTCACGCGCTCTATCTGAATCTGTATCATAAACCACCACCTTCATGATGTCCGGCATCCAGAGGTAATTGTCTGGATATTCAGAGGGCAGAATTACATGCACTGCATGACCATAATCCATGAGGTAGTGGTACAACGCCAGGGATGAGCCAATGGCATCGCCATCAGGGTTGCGATGCGAGAGGATGACAATATCCTTCGGCGAAGATAACAGTGACTTGATTTCGTGAAGATTCTCCATGGTTAGTTCAAATCGGGTGCAAATTTCATAAAAAAAGGGTATTTTACCAAAAATATAAATCCTGTACCTACCTTTGCAGCGCTTTTAAAAACCAAATTTTCTATGGCAGGCAATATCACCTTTACGATGATCAAGCCCGATGCCGTCCAAAGCGGGCATATCGGCGCTATTTTGGCCAAAATTAATGAGGCCGGATTCCGCATTGCGGCAATTAAAATGATGCATCTTTCCGCCGAGAAGGCAGGTGCATTCTACGCTGTGCACAAAGAGCGTCCGTTTTACGGCGAACTGGTTTCTTTCATGTCTTCCGGCCCTATCGTGGCGGCAGTACTTGAAAAGGACAATGCCGTGGAAGACTTCCGCACCCTGATTGGCGCTACCGACCCGGCAAAAGCAGCTCCGGGTACCATCCGTGCGCTCTACGCCCGCAACGTGGGTGAAAACGCTGTGCATGGCTCTGACTCCGACGAAAATGCCGCCATCGAAAGCGCATTTTTCTTCTCCAGCCTCGAGCGCTTCTAAAACGACAGGTCAACTGGAATATCCGTTTGCTGAACACAGCAGGCAGATATTCCGGTTTTTGACCACAGTTTTTTAACTTTGCCCCTTAACTGTTATAGCCTTGAAATTATCCTTGCTCAACATAAAAGATGCTGCATGGCCTGAGAAAAACGTCTTTTTCTTGTGGGCACTGGTGATTTTGTCCAGCTTCGCAGCAGCCATTCACACCCAGATATTAGCCTTGGCTGCTATTCCCGGAGCGCTCCTCCTCCTTGGCCTCGTCTTTGCAGATTTCAGGAAAGTATTTTATCTGCTACTTTTCTGTATCCCGCTTTCTACAGAAATAGTGCTTCCCAATGGCTTTGGCACAGACTTGCCCACCGAGCCGCTTATTGTGGGATTGATGCTGGTTTTTGTGGCCTTCATTTTTTACAAGCCGGATGCATTGCCGAACGGGTTTATCCGACATCCGATAACCATACTTGTACTCCTGCATTGGAGCTGGACTGTCATTCCGCTGGTGACTTCGACGGACATAATCATCTCCCTCAAATTTTTTCTGGCAAAATCCTGGTATGTAATCACTTTTTTCTTCCTGGGAGGGTATCTGCTTCGCGGTGTGGAGGATGTACGGAAGTTCTTCTGGGCTGTGTTCATCCCGCTCATGGCCACCGTAATCTACGTGCTAATAAGACACGCAGCGTTCGACTTTTCCTTCAGTGATGTCTATCGGGTGCTATCACCTTTTTACAGAAATCACGTTTCCTACGCTGCCATCATGGCCATCTTCGTGCCCATTGCATGGTTTGTGCGCCAATGGTATCCGCGAAGCAGCGTGACTTACTGGTTATTGTGGGTCGCAACGGCCATACTGATTGTCGCCATTCAACTCTCCTACACCCGCGCCGCCATGGGTGCCGTTGCCCTGACCATTATTGCATGGGGAGTAATCCACTGGCGCTTGGTCAAGGCAACACTAATCCTCGCCACCTTGGTTTTGGGGCTCGGTATTGCCTGGATGAGTGCAGGAAATACCTACCTCGCCTTCGCGCCTGAATTCGAATCCACCATCAGCCATACTCGGTTTGACAACCTGCTTGAAGCTACCGCACAAGGTAAGGACATCTCCACCATGGAGCGCTTCTACCGATGGATAGCCGGCTTTAATATGGTGAATGAACGTCCAATCACAGGGTTTGGGCCCGGCAATTTCCTGGAACAATACAAACCCTACGCAGTGAGCAGTTTCCGCACTTACGTGAGCCACAATCCCGAGCGCTCCGGTATCCACTGCTACTACCTCATGATTGCCGTGGAACAAGGACTGCCGGGCCTGTTGGTTTTTGTGCTCCTGGCTTTTACCACCCTGCTGTACGGCGAGCGCCTCTATCATCGCAACCTGCCCAAACCACAAAAACAAGCCGTCATGGCGCTCCTGCTGAGCTTCATCGTCATACTCATCCTCTGCGTCATCAATGACCTCATTGAAACCGACAAGGTGGGGTCTTTCTTTTTCCTGATGCTGGCCATGCTCGTCAACCTCGACCTTACTTCACGTTCCCAAACCACTGACCACCGTGCCTGAGCCACACCTTACCCAGGAAGAAGCACTCCGGCAGGCGGAAAGCCTGGCCACTGGGTCAAAATGGCATCGCCTTGCACAAGCCCCCGGCAAATATCTATCCGCACAGGTCTTTCGATGGCTGATTTACCCACTGGGCAAAAAATCATGGACACGCAGGGCGCTCACCTTTTTTGGAAGCCCCATGTATGTACTCCTGCCAGCCGGGATAGATATTTTCCTCACAGGATGTAAAACCCACCACTCCGAAATCCGCCTGGCTAAATTTATGCTCCAGCAAATAAAAACCGGCGATACCGTCATAGATGTTGGGGCCCACTTCGGTTTTTTCACCCTGCTGGCAGCCTCATGCTGCGATTTGAAAGGCCGGGTAATTGCTTTCGAACCCGGACGCCAGACCTTTGCAATTTTGTCAAAAAATACCGCTCCGTTCCCACAAATCCAAATCGAGCCCCAGGCAGTAGGCGCCACCAATGGCACTTTGGATTTTTGGGAGTTTCCAACCCTTTATTCCGAATACAATACGACCAACAGAGATGCGGTACCCGCACATATCCAGGGCAATATGCGACAAATGTCCGTCGTCACCCTGGATACCTACTGCGGGGAACACCAAATCATGCCCGATTTCATCAAAATGGACGTGGAAGGTGCTGAACTTGAAGTAATTAAGGGCATGGAAGCATTACTTACAGGGCACCATCCGCCCGTCATTGCCATGGAATACCTGGGCAAAGACAGCCATCGCCAGGCACAACTATATCTGAACGACCGAGGCTTCAAAACGTATATCATCAGCGCGGAAGGCACCCTTGTTCCCTGCGCTGATGCAGACCAATATCTCCAAAACCATGGATTAGATTCTGAAAATCTGGTTTTTTTGCGAATTTTGTCTTCATAACATGCATCTCATGCACCTGCGAATACTTTTTTCCATACTTGCCGTAGGCCTTTTTTGGGGTTGCAAGCCTGGGCCGGATGCCGGAAAATCAGCTCCGGCAAGTGATAATCCCAATAAAGTCAGGGTTTACAGCCATCGGTACTACACAGTGGATCAGCAACTGTTCAACCAGTTCACCGCCTCTACCGGTATCGCTGTAGAGATTATTCGCGACAGCGATGAGGCGCTGCTTCAGCGCCTGCAAAAGGAGGCAGCCCAGCCTCAGGCAGATATTTTCCTGGCTTCAGATGTCGTATATCTCGAAGACGCCAGAAAGGCCGGCCTGCTGCAGCCTTTCGCCTCACAAAATATGGATCGCAATGTGCCTACCCGTTATCGCGATAATCAGGGACACTGGACGGCCATTGACCGCGGCGCTGTTGGATTGGCTTATGCCCGCAACCGGGTGGACCTCCGCACCCTCTACACCTACAATGACCTGACAGCACCTCAGTGGCGCGGAAAACTGTTGCTCGGCAATCCGGCGAAAGCCAGCAACCGCGGCCTGATAGCCGGACTCATCGCCTCCAACGGCGAACAGGCCACCGCCCAATGGCTCAGCGCCATAATGCAAAACCGCAATCCGGCAGTTAATGGCCCTTCCGACTATGACCTCGTCAAGGCTATTGCCGCCGGTCAGGCCGATATAGCTATCGTTCCTTCCAGTACGCTGCTGCAAATGAAGGCCAGCGGCAACCCGGAATTTGCCACGCCGGCAAAATCACTCGGCTTCATCTTTCTAACCAATCCCGACAGAACCTCCGTGTTTTACGTCTCCGGTGCAGGACTGGTAAAAGATGCCCCGCACCGTGATCTGGCAGTCCTTTTGCTTGAGTTTCTCACCAACGCCGATCAGCAGCCAACCTTAACCTCTGCCACCATTGACTACCCCATCAACCCCATGACGCTGCCCCACGAATTTATAGACGACATAGGGGGATTTTATGAATATCCCATTCACCTGAACGATGCCGCCGCTCAATATCAGGCCGCTGATCGGCTGATCAAAGCGGCAGGATGGCAATAATTTTTCATCTACCAATCAATTACCTCGCCATGTTTTTACTCAGGCTGTTTTCATCCTTCCTTCCTGCCGCTGTGGCAATGGCCATGATGCTTTCTTTTTCAAAAGCGCATGCACAACCCGGCCCCGGATACTGGCAACAACAGGTGTCCTATCGCATGGAAATTGACTTCAATGTAAAAAACCATCGCTTTACAGGTGCTCAGGAGCTTATCTATCACAACCAAAGCCCCGATACGCTCTACCGCCTGTTTTATCACCTGTACCTCAACGCCTTCCAGCCGGGCAGCGCTATGGATGTGCGCTCCAGAACCATCATGGATCCCGATCGCAGAGTAGCAGAGCGCATTGCAAAACTCAAACCGGATGAAACCGGCTATACCAAAGTGCTTTCCTTCTCTCATGATGGCAAGACGCCGGCCTATTACCGCGTACAGGGCACCATTCTCGAAGTGGGCCTAAACCAGCCCATTCTCCCGGGACAGAAAGCTACCCTGAAAATGGATTTCGAATCCCAGACCCCGCTTCAAATACGCCGCAACGGCCGACACAATGCCGAGGGAATTGATTATTCCATGGCGCAGTGGTATCCCAAAATTTGCGCCTATGACCGCCATGGCTGGCATCCGGATGAATATATAGGCCGCGAATTTTACGGTACCTTCGGCGACTTCGACGTCACCATCTCCATTGATGCCCAATACACCGTGGCCGCTACCGGAATCCTCCAAAATCCGGAATCCGTTGGCAAAGGATATGCCCAATTGGCCCCCAGCCAAAACCCTGCGCCGGGCAAACTCACCTGGCGCTTCAAAGCGGATAGGGTAAACGATTTTGTCTGGGCGGCAGACCCCGACTACAAGCACGTGAACCTCACCCGCGCCGACGGCACCATCCTGCGCTTCTTTTATCAACCCGGCGAGCCTACAGAAGCCTGGGAAAAATTGCCCGGCATCATGGACAAGGCATTCGATTATATCAATGCCCGCTTTGGGAAATATCCCTACCCGGAATATGCTTTTATCCAGGCCGGCGATGGTGGCATGGAATATCCCATGGCTACCCTGATTACCGGCAACCGACCCCTCAACAGCCTCGTGGGCGTTTCCGTGCACGAACTAATGCACATCTGGTATCCTATGGTTATCAGTACTAATGAAGCCCGCTACGCCTGGATGGATGAAGGATTCGTCAATTATGCGACCGCAGAAGTGACCAACTTCCTCGCCGGCGAAGGCTTGCTTCCCGGAAGGAAAAAAACCGACCTGCCGCAAAAAAATGATTACACGGGATACATCAATCTGGCCACCGGTGACTGGGAAGAAGCGCTCAGCACCCCTTCAGATCATTTTCAGACCAACACCAGCTATGGCGTGGGAAGCTATAACAAAGGCTCGGTGTTTCTCAGCCAGCTCGCAGGCGTGATTGGAAGCGATGCCCTGAATGCCGGCCTGCTGCAATATTTCGACCTTTGGCAATTCAAGCATCCTGATGACAAAGACTTTATCCGCGTCATGGAGAAGGTCTCCGGGCTTGAGCTGGACTGGTACCTCGACTACTTCGTTTACTCTACCCATACCATTGATTATCGCGTGCTGAATGCAGAAGCTGACGGCCGGCGACAGACGGCAATTACCCTCGAACGGGCCGGCGCCATGCCGATGCCTCTTGATGTGGAGGTTGCGCTGAAGGATGGTACCGTGCAACGCTACCTCATACCGCTCGATATGATGTATGGGGCCAAGCGGAATGACAGCGCCTGGGGTTCCTTCGAGGTTCTGGCGCCATGGTTCTGGGTGGAGCAAGAATACACCATGACCATCCCGGTAAAAATGAACGATGTCCTTAAAGTTACTATTGATCCTACCGGCAGGATGGCCGATACCCTTCGCGTTAATAATGAATTTGTGGTGAAGGGCCCGGCAATGGATTCAAAAGAATAGAAAAGGGCACAAAGGGATTTCACAAAGGATACTAAGGAAAGCGAATGGAAGCCTGAGATTTGGGCTCTATTCCTTGTGGATTTTTACGAAAACAGCAGAAATGCCTGGCCATGAGGCGGTACCCGTCTTTTTGAGCTTCGTGCCTCCTTTGTGTCCTTTGCGGTTAGAAAAATGGCATA
>CAYTNI010000082.1:0-10287 GCA_964439115.1 uncultured Saprospiraceae bacterium | reverse complement strand
TTATCGGCGGTCCCCATCTGGCCGAAGTGGAGCACACCTCCAAACTGCTGACAGGAGCGTATGACCTCTACAGTAATCAAAATCTCGGCGCCATCATTTTGGCTACCGACGGGCTTTACAACGAGGGTGCTAACCCGGTTTATCTCGACAAGGCGCTGGCCATCCCGGTTTATACCATTGCTTTGGGGGATACTACTATTAAAAGGGACGTGTCCATCAAGCGTGTTTTTCACAATAAAATCGTCTATCTCGGAGATAAATTCAGCGTACAGGTGGACGTGGCTGCGCAAAATGCCGCCGGCAGCTCCACAGCTTTGTCAGTATTCAGGGTGGACGGCGCCCAAAGTCGCAAAATTCAGGAGATGCCGATCTCCATTGACCGCAACGACTTTTTTACCACCCGGGAAATCATTCTGGATGCCGATAAGCCCGGGGTACAGCGCTTTCGCATGCAGGTTAGCCCAATTCAGGGGGAGGCACTAAAAGATAACAACGTCAAAGATATCTTCGTGGAAGTGTTGGATGCCCGGCAAAAAATACTCATTCTGGCTGCCGTGCCACATCCGGACCTCAGTGCCCTCAAGCAGTCCCTCAGCACTACGAGAAATTACGAGGTTTCCGTATTCATGATTTCGGAATTTAAACAGAATGTATCGGATTATGACTTCGTCATTCTTCACCAGTTGCCTTCCAGGTTCAACGATGCGACCGGCGTACTAAATACCCTGCAAACGCGTCGTATTCCCCGCTTTTTTATTACCGGTGCTCAAACCAACTACGCGCGGTTCAACCAGGTGCAACCGCTGTTGAATATTCGCACCGATGGTCGCAACACCAACGAGGTGCAGGGCCGTATCGCTACTGAATTTAGCCTGTTCACCACCGACGAGCAGGTGGCAAGAGATTTACCCGGTTTCGCCCCGGTGCTTGCCCCATTTGGCGAATACAGTGTTTCGCCGGGTGCTCAGACGCTGCTTTACCAGCGTATCGGAAAGGTGGATACCAATTATCCTTTGCTCGTGCTGGGTGAGGTTGGTGGTGCGCGCACTGCCGTCTTTTGTGCGGAAGGCATCTGGAAATGGCGTCTTTTCGACTATCTACAGCATTCCAGCCACAGTATGTTCGATGGTTTTTTCGGCAAGGCGGTTCAGTATGTCGGAATAAAGGATGATAAGCGCAAATTCAGGGTTAATCTGCCCAAGGCCATCTTTAATGAAAATGAATCCATCGCATTCGATGCGGAGTTATACAACGACAATTACGAATTGATTAACACGCCTGATGCCTCAATAGTGATTATCAACAGTGCCGGCGAGGAGTTTAAATACACCTTCAACAAGTCAGGGCGCGCCTACGGTTTGAACCCCGGAATTTTTCCGCCTGACGACTATCGTTTTCAGGCAGCAGTAAGTTTTGCCGGACAAAACCTGCAGTACGATGGGCGTTTCAGCGTGCAGCCCATTCAGTTGGAGCGTTACGAGACCACTGCCGACCATGGAATGCTGCGTGTACTGAGTGAGAAATACGGCGGTACCCTCGTTCAGCCTTCAGAAATGGCTTCCATTGTGGAGATGCTGCGCACCAAGGAATCTGTGAAGCCGGTCATTTTTCTCACCGATCAGACCAAGCCGCTAATTCATTTGAAGTGGTTGTTTTTTCTGTTGTTGGGATTGCTTTCCCTTGAGTGGTTTCTGCGACGCTACTTTGGCGGTTACTGAGCCGGAGCCTTCCATGTACTTTTTAATATGAACAATATGCAATCACCCGGCACATCCCGAGGGCTCATCATCGGTGCATTTGCAGTAGTATATATCGTTTGGGGTTCAACCTATCTGGTCAACTACTGGGCTATCCAGGGCATTCCACCGTTTATCATGGCCGGGACACGTTTTGTGGTGGCCGGGCTGTTGTTGTTCGGTACGGCGCGACTGCTGGGCCAATCCTCGGGTGACTGGCTGGCCTGGCGCAATGCGCTCTTTTCAGGCGTTTTGCTACTAGGCATAGGTACCGGTGGGGTGGTTTGGGCCATGCAGTGGGTGGACACAGGGATTGCAGCACTGATTGTAGCGTTTGAGCCGCTCCTGGTGGTATTATTGCTTTGGCCCATGCGCGGACAACGGCCAGGGGGGCGCAGCCTTTTTGGCGTAGGTACTGGTATTGTCGGGATGGCCGTGCTGGTCATGCAGGACAAGCTGATTGCCGATCGGAACACCGCCCTGGGCATACTGGTAATCCTTGTAGGTATTCTGAGTTGGGGGTATGCCGCTATTTGGGTAGGGAGGGCTAAAATGCCTCCTTCCTCTATGGTTAGCTCTTCCATTCAAATGTTGGGAGGAGGTATTGCTTTGCTGTTGGTGAGTTTACCAGCCGGAGAGTGGTCGAGTTTTCAACCCTCCACCCTGGAGGTTCGAACCCTGCTGGCATGGCTCTACCTCGTATTCATGGGTTCTATCCTGGCATTTTCGGCATTTAACTATTTGCTGTCCCGTGTCTCTCCCGAAAAAGTAGTGACGACCAATTACGTCAATCCGGTGGTAGCGCTGCTGTTGGGGTGGAGCCTCAACAACGAGCAGATTTCCACGCAATCGCTCGTTGCTTCCGGCTTGTTGCTGACCGGAGTGTTTTTTATCGTTTCAAAAAAGGAAAACTAACTTTTTACCTTTAAAAGAATTATCATGAGCAAGGAAAAGGAATACTATTTCAGCAAGGATGAACTCCGGCAGTTTGGAAATATTACGGAATTTCAGGAAAGCATGGGCAAAAAATTCTTCGACTGGTACGGAGAAGTGATGCAGGAAGGGGCACTTACGGCGCGGGAAAAATCCCTAATCGCCCTGGCCGTTGCGCATGCCATCCAATGTCCTTACTGTATTGATGCCTATTCTCACGAATGCCTCAAGCAAGGCTCAGATGAGGCCCAGATGATGGAAGCTGTTCACGTCGCATCTGCCATTCGCGCCGGCACATCACTGGTATATGGCGTACAGATGATGAACCACGTGAAAAAGGTGATCATGCCATAAGAATAATGGCGGTATAGTGTTATACCTAACATTAGGTATTTTCAAAAGCGATGATTTTTATCTTCTTTCCAAATGGTAAAAGCGTTTATTTTTGCGTTATCATTTGTGAATTTAGATTAAATCAAAATAAGGATGACAGCTTCTGCCCTGACCAAGCCCATACCGCTCACTTTATTTCCCAAAGGAAAAAGTGCCACAGTGAGTTACCTTGCAGATGCCCAATTTGCCGGAAGGCTAATGGCGATGGGTATTTTACCCGGATCCCATGTCGAAGTGCTTCGCTCTGCCCCATTTGGTGGGGGTTTCTATATCAAGGCGGATAACCTTTTAATTGCACTGCGCAGTGAGGAGGCGGAACTTATTTTCGTAAGCTAGTTTACACAGTCATCGCATGACAGCGAGCTCATCTAAGCGCATTGCTTTAGTAGGTAATCCCAATTGTGGGAAATCCTCCATTTTCAATCACCTGACAGGTCTGCGCCAGAAAACGGGCAATTTCCCGGGCGTGACGGTAGAAAAAAGGGAGGGAACGCTCTCTCTTCCCGGGGGTAATGAGGTTCAATTAGTGGATTTTCCGGGAGCCTACAGCCTTTATCCCAATTCTTTGGATGAGCGCATTGTCGCACAGGTCTTTGTGCATCCTCAAAATGCAGATTTTCCGGATGCTGTGGTCTATGTGGCTGATGTCACGCGTTTGGATAAGCACTTGCTTTTGCTCTCTCAGATTTGCGATCTTCAAATCCCCGTATTGTTGGCGCTCAACATGGCGGATGTAGCGCAACAAGAGGGTTTTGAAGTGGATACGGCTGCAATTTCCAAATTTTTTGGCGTCCCGGCTTTCCTGGTAAGTGGCCGCACCGGTCAGGGCATGGATGCGCTCAAGCAGGCGATATCAAACCTGCCTGCAGCCAACAGGAAATCGCAGTATGAACTCACGAAAGAGGAGAAAATGCTCGCTGATGCGGCAAGGGCAATTGTTCCTCTGTCATCCGACTATCAGGCCTTGCTGATGGCTCATCATTTTACGTGGATTCCGGATTTGAGTGCCACCCAGCGGGATGAACTTGCCCTGCTGGTACAAAAACACCCTATTGCCGGGCTTAAACGACAGGTGGACGAGACGCTCGCCCGATACGAATCATTCACACCTCTTGTACACAAGGCCATAAAAAGGCCGGAGGGTTCTACTAGCCGGCTCACCTCTGCGCTGGACAGCATCTTTACGCACCGGGTGGCCGGTCCGATTATTTTTTTCGGCATCATGGCACTCGTTTTTCAATCCATTTTTGCCTGGGCTTCCTATCCGATGGATTGGATTGACGGATTAATTGTTCAACTGAGTACGTTTATCAGCCAAATTTTGCCGGAAGGCTGGGTGAGTAGTCTGATAACGGAAGGACTTTTGGCAGGGTTGGGCGGCATACTCGTTTTCGTACCGCAGATCGCTATTTTATTTTTCCTCATTGCGCTGCTGGAGGAGGTAGGATATATGGCGAGGGCGGCATTTATTTTCGACCGGCTCATGCGTTGGTTTGGTCTCAACGGGCGGAGCGTGGTTGCGCTGATATCTGGTGGCGCCTGTGCCATTCCGGCTATCATGAGTACGCGCACTATCGGGAATTGGAAGGAACGCCTGATCACTATACTGGTGACACCTTTTATCAGTTGTTCGGCGCGAATTCCGGTGTATATTGTTTTGATAGGTTTTGCAGTACCCGCCGATAAGGTATGGGGGGTGTTTAATTTACAGGGATTGGCCTTTTGGGGGCTTTATGTGTTGGGTATCGTAGCTGCGCTTCTTTCCGCGCTGGTATTGAAATGGGTATTGAAAACCGGCGAGCGGAGTTTTTTGATGTTGGAATTACCACAATATCGCACTCCGGTGATGCGCAATGTCGGACTTACCGTTTGGGAAAAAGTTAGGGCTTTTGTGGTGGAGGCCGGTAAAGTCATCATGGTCATTTCTCTGGTGTTGTGGGTGCTATCCACCTATGGCCCACCGGGGAAAATGGAGGCTGCCGTGCTTGATGCCAGCGAGTTGGCTCTCGAGAATAATCTGGACGAATCTGCTGCTGCTGATCTGGTCGCTTCTCGTCGTATTGAAGCTTCCTGGGCCGGTCATTTGGGCAAATGGATGGAGCCGGCCATTCAGCCTCTGGGTTTTGATTGGAAAATCGGTATTGCGCTGATTACTTCTTTTGCCGCAAGGGAAGTTTTTGTAGGTACCATGGCCACTATTTACAGCATCGGCAGTGCCGGTGACGATGTAATGTCTATTCAGCAGCGCATGGCTCGCGAGCGAAATCCGGTTACCGGACTTCCGGTTTACACGATGGCCACGGCGATTTCCTTGTTGCTTTTTTACGTATTCGCCATGCAATGCATGAGTACGATGGCGGTGGTACGTCGTGAAACGGGCACCTGGAAATGGCCACTGATTCAGTTTTTGTTTATGACGGGCCTGGCGTATTTGTCCAGTTTTGCGGCTTTTCAGTGGCTGAGTTGATGTTTCGCGCCTAGGGACACGGCACGCCGTGTCTTTAAATGCGCAGGGCGCGGGGGATATTTGTTTCGCGCAGAGACGTAAAGACGCGGAGTTGGAGTTTCGACTGGAGGGCGCAGGGGGGGGTGATGACACGGTTTGATGGACAATCTCCGGTAGAGACGTTGCATGCAACGTCTCAGACGATTCATGCAATGTTTGAGACGATTCGTGCAATGTTTGAGACGATTCGTGCAATGTTTGAGACGATTCGTGCAATGTTTCAGACGATTCGTGCAATGTTTCAGACGATTCGTGCAACGTCTCAGACGATTCGTGCAATGTTTGAGACGTTGCATGCAACGTCTCTACCCCAATTATCCTACCTTTGTATAAAGGGGATGTCCCACAACCTATATATAGCCTTATGTCAAATCGCCTTTCCCTGTACGCCTGGATTGCCTGCGCAGTAATCATCCTCTACGCGGGCATCGGATACTATCCCAAATGGAATAAATCCCAGACGGAGGCCACCATAAGTTGGGACGTTTCGGGCTACTACTTCTACCTGCCGGCCGTATTTATTTACAAGGATATCCGCCAGGTGGCCTTCAGGGAGGAAATTCATCAAAAATATCAACCTGCGAGCACGCCTTATCAGGCATTTTTGCATCCTTCCGGCAACTATGTCATGAAGTACTCCTGCGGATTGGCCGTGCAATATCTTCCTTTTTTTCTTACCGCCCACGTGTTGGCTCCTGCACTCGGCTATCCGGCTGATGGATTTTCGCGCCCCTACCAGGTGGCTATTGGCCTGGGGAGCCTGCTTGTCGCACTGATAGGATTGTGGTGGCTACGACGCAATCTGTTACACTATTTCAGCGATGGTGCTACCGCGTTGGTCTTGCTCATGCTTGTGTTGGGCACCAACTACTTAGACTACTCCGCCATCAATGGCGCCATGACCCACAACTATCTGTTTACCTTATATGCCGGACTCATAGCGCTCACCATGGCCTATTACGCCAATCCCACCATGCTCAAAGCCGCCGGAATTGGACTTTTGGTAGGAATTGCCGCACTCACACGCCCCACAGAAATCCTGGCAGCATTGATTCCCCTGCTTTGGGGCATACACTCTGTCGCTACCTGGAAAGAGCGGCTTAATTTTTGGGTGCAACACAGGAAGCACCTTCTTACCGCCATCGTGTTGTGCGGTCTGATGGGGAGCATTCAACTATTTTACTGGAAGATAGCCTCCGGGGATTGGGTGGTATATAGTTATGAAGACCAAGGCTTTAGCTGGTTGAAACCCCATATTGACCGGGGTGTTTTCAGCTTCCGTGCCGGCTGGTTGGTCTATACGCCGATGATGGCATTTGCCGTACTGGGTTTTTGGCCTTTGTACCGGAATTATCGCCAGATGTTTTGGGCGGTGCTGGCCTTTTTTTCCTTGTTTCTATACGTCACTTTTGCCTGGGACATCTGGTGGTATGGCGGTAGTCTGGGGCAGCGGGCGATGGTGCAGAGCTATGCGGTGTTGGCCCTTCCGTTTGCCGCATTGGTGGAGGCGGTTCGGCGGAAAACACCCTGGAATGCCCTGTTTTTAGCGGTTGGCCTGTTCTTTTGCTATTACAACCTTTGGTTGACGCATCAGGCGCACAAGGGCGGTATGCTGGAGCCGGGATTTATGACCCGTGCTTACTTCTGGCGTATTTTCCTGAAGTATGACCTTCCGGTGGAAACGCGCAAATTGCTGGATACAGATTATGATTTTGGCGATGTGCGCAGCAACGTGAGCAGGATTTATGAAAATAATTTTGAATCGGCTGAAGTATGGCCTGACTGCTCCATCGAACCCATAGAGGGCAAACAATCGGTTTGTATTGGAGGAGGGCGGCAATTCAGCGAGCCTTTTTCCTTCCCATTGGCGGCCCAGGGCGGGCGTAAGTTGAGGGCAACTGCGGTTTTTCGGGCACAGCAAAAAGAATGGGATACCTGGAAGATGGCACAATTCATCTTGCGCATCAAACAAAATGAGCAGACCGTCCACGAAAGAGCCATCCGGGTATTTCGCATGCTCAACGACCAGGAAACCCGGGAAATTTATATAGACGTCTTGTTGCCGAGAGTGCCTTTCAACTCGGCTGAAATATTGTTTTGGAATGCGGACAGTGACAAGCCCCTGGCAGTGGATCAACTCAGGATAGAACGCTTTGATTAGGTAAAAACCTACTACTTGTACCGCTCAATTTGTAAATTATCGAGCGCAAGGTCAAGATCGTCTGGCTTTATATTTCTGCCGGAAATGTCTATGATGAAGCGACTTTGGGTAATCACACTCAGGCTGCCAGACCTTTGCATTTTGTTGTAGTGAATGAATGCAGGATTGTTGTTCACTGTAAAATTCTTGTGAATTTCTTCTTCGTTCTCCTCGTTAGTAGTGAAGGAGTTCCATTTGGCGATGTCGGTAATCAACTCCGTATTGTCTCCGACGTCGTGAATGGTAACGTTAAATCTCCTGTCGTTGTGGCTGTAGGAAGCGGTAGCGGTTGCTATCATGCCGGCGCCCATCTTGTAGTTTTCGCCCCCGGTGGTTTGTTTGCCGGTGTAGGAGAGAATTTCCGGAAAAAGCGGAATAAGCACCTGATAGTCGTAGGCATTGCTTGAAAGACGACCGGCATCGGCAGGGATGGTGGCCAGCACGGGCGCAGGTGGTTCAGTATTAGCTGTTGCAGTTTCATTTTCCTTGTCGGAAGCCTCATTCCCGGAGGGATTAGGTGCGCAGGCAGAAATCAGTATCAGGCAAAGGACAGCGAAGAGAAGATGGAATTTCATGGAAAGAAAATTTCAGCAAAAGTAAAAGGTAATCAACTATTGAAAAATTTTATTTTATCAGGATTTCAATCATGTCTGCCTCTAAGGAAATCCGAGGCATCTCCACTATCCGGCCAATCTCTGTGCCGTTTCGACGGAAGATGAAGGTTGGAACAAACTCGATGTTTTTGCCGCGTTCTTCCCCTTGCGGGCTGGTTTTCAGGCGGTCGGGGTGGTCATCTACTGCGATAATCGTCACGATTTTATCCTCTATGTTAAGATGGTCCATGATTTTGTAAAAATGGGGTACCTCCCGCTGGCTGTCCTCGCACCAGGTACCCATAAAAATTTCTACAGTTATTCCTTTGAGCCGGCTTTTGGCGGGTTCCAATACCGCAGATTGAACGGAATAAGCATTGTATTCCGTCTGAAACCAGGAGTTATAGTCTGGAGCGGTCAGCGAGGCGCGGTCAATTTTTCCGAGTAGCATGGGCAATCCATCTACGGAAGTTGATTGTTGAGGGTTGATTTGCACTTTAGATACGGATTTACAGCCAACAACCCCCAATGAAAGGAGGACAAATGGGAGGAGATACTTTGTGGCTTTCATAATGGTAAAATTTTCGCAAAGGTATTGTCTTTTTTAGTTTTCACAGTCTTTAGTGTGCTTTAACAGTGCTGTAATAAAAGCGTTTAGTAAATTTGCAGATAAATCGAGACAATTATGTGGATTCGTTCCCTCATCATTTTGCTGGGAATTGCCCTGGCAGCCTGTCAAAGTTCCAATCCTGATTTTCAGAAAGATGCTGCTGACCCGGAATTTTACCATCGCGCCATGAAGCAACTCACGGATGTGATCGTACACGATATTTTTTCGCCCCCGGTGGCCAGTCGCATATATGCTTATGCCAATATTGCCGGGTATGAGGTACTCGCGGCCGAAAATGCGGGGTTGAAAAGCCTCTCCGGAAAAATCAACGGCCTTTCGGCAGTCCCTACACCGGCGGCCGACCAGGCCTACTGCTTTCCGCTGGCCAGTGTGCATGCATTTTTGATTGTGGGAAAAGCGCTCATCTTTTCTGAAGAAAAAATTGATTCCTTTCACCAGGCGCTGCTTGTCGAATACGAGTCCATAGGCATACCCAAGGATGTGTACGAACGTTCGTTAGGGTATGGTGAGATGGTAGCGAAACACATCATGGACTGGACTGACCAGGACAATTACAAGCAGACGCGCACCTTCCCCAAGTATTCGCTTTCCACCAATCCATCCACCTGGCAGCCCACGCCACCCTCCTACATGGATGGTATTGAACCGCACTGGAATAAGATTAGACCGTTACTGCTGGATTCTGCCGCGCAGTTTACCCCGCCGCCGCCTACTCCTTTTGATCTGACTGAGGGGAGTCCATTCTACAAGGAGGTGATGGAGGTATATACCGCCTTGGAAACACCTGATCGTACGGAGCGCGAAGAAATTGCCAATTTTTGGGATTGTAATCCCTACAAAACCCATCAGATTGGCCATGTGATGTTTGCCACGAAAAAGATTTCGCCCGGTGGGCATTGGATGAACATCACCGGCCTGGCGGCAAGGCAGGCGGGTAGTGACATTTACCAAGCATCAGAAGCTTATACCTTGGTAGCCATTACTTTGTTCGATGCATTCCTGAGTTGCTGGGATGAAAAGTTTCGCAGCGTTTTGGTGCGGCCGGAAACGGTCATCAATCGTTACATAGATGAAGACTGGCTCCCAATCTTACAAACACCGCCATTCCCGGAATACACCAGTGGCCACAGTGTGGCGAGCAATTCGGCAGCACTCATGCTCACCACCCTTTTTGGTGATAATTTTGCTTTTGTAGATGATACAGAGGTAGAGTTTGGTCTTCCCAAACGCAGTTATACCTCTTTTACGCAAGCGGCGGAAGAAGCCTCCATAAGCAGATTATATGGGGGTATTCA
>CAYTNI010000081.1:0-10290 GCA_964439115.1 uncultured Saprospiraceae bacterium | reverse complement strand
AGAACCTAATACCGGGAGTTTTCCAAAATCTCCATGCGGATACGGAAATTCAATTCTGCCTGGCTCAGCGCAGACCTGACGGCACGGCCACTACCGGCATCAACCGCGTGCAGTATGCTCAGTCTTCCTGGACAATGTCGCAGGTGAACAGTACCGTTAAGCCGGCAACCATCTGGGATCGCAATCAATATCTGAACGTATGGACTGTTGTTTTTGGCGGTTCGAGTTCGGGTATCCTGGGGTATGCCCAGTTTCCGGGGGGCAATGCTTCTACCGACGGCGTAGTGGTCGCCTCTAATACAGTGGGTTCACTTTCTTTACCCAACCCAGGTAGTACCAACTATGGTAAGGGCCGAACGCTCACTCATGAGGTTGGCCATTGGTTGAATCTTCGGCATATCTGGGGTGATGCTACCTGTGGCAACGATTTTGTGGATGATACGCCGGTTCATAACACGTCCAACGGCGGCTGCCCGGTATATCCCCATTTGAGTACTTGTACGGGAAATCCGGTAGAAATGACCATGAACTATATGGATTACACCAACGATGCGTGTATGCAAATGTTTACCTTTGGTCAGAAGAATCGGATGCAGGCGGTGCTGGCTCCCGGCGGCGCTCGATTCAGCCTGCTTAGCTCGTTGGGCTGCGTACCTCCCTCCACTTCATGCAACGCGCCAACAGTGGCTCAAATCAATGCATCCAATGTTACCACGTCCTCCGCGCAGTTGAACTGTACTGTCTCAGGAGTCAATGCTTACGATTGGCGCTACCGCGTATTGGGAGCCACCACATGGATTAACCTGCCGAGTACTAGTGCCAACCTGACCACACTAAGCGGTCTGACAGCTTCCACTTCATACGAATTCCAGTCTTCGGTACAGTGCGGCACTACGTGGAGCAGTTGGTCGGTTTCTCAGACATTCACCACCCTTGCACCGCCATGCAATGCACCTACCATAGCCCAGATTTCTGCCAGCAATATCGGCACTACATCAGCTCGAATCAACTGCTCCGTCACCGGTGTGAATGCCTACGACTGGCGCTATCGGGTTGTCGGCGCTACTGCCTGGACGGATTTGGCATCTACGTCGAATAGCTTTGCAGATCTCAACGGTCTAATCGCTTCTACCACTTACGAATTTCAATCTTCGGTGCGTTGTGGGGCTGTTTGGAGTAGCTGGTCGGCGTCTCGAACCTTCACTACGCTTGATTTGCCATGTAATGCGCCGACAATCGCTCAAATCTCTGCTTCCAATGTCGGTACTGTGTCGGCTCGTCTAAATTGTTTCGTTAGCGGAGTAAATGCCTACGACTGGCGTTACAGGGTTGTTGGTACCTCTAGCTGGACGGATCTGGCTCCCACAACAAATAACTTTGCTGATTTGAGCAACCTGACCGCCTCCACCGCTTACGAATTTCAATCTTCAGTACAATGTGGCACAACCTGGAGTAGTTGGTCAGTCAGTCAGATTTTTACCACCCTGGCAATCACCTGCGATGCACCTTTACTTGCTCAACTTTCCACATCCAACCTTGGGAACACTTCGGTGAGGCTGAACTGTGCAGTCAGCGGGGTAAATGCTTACGATTGGCGGTACCGACCGGCAGGAGCCACCACCTGGATTGACTTGCCGCAAACCACCACACCATTTATAGATATTGCTGGTCTTAACCCGCAAACTACTTATCAATATCAGGTAAGTGTTCAATGTGGTAGTGTTTGGAGTAACTGGTCATCCACAGCGTCCTTTACTACAACTTCAGGAGGTAATTGCAGTGCACCTTTTTCCTGGTTCATAAATGTCTCGGATATTACCGCGCACAGCGCACGTTTCAACTATTCAGGGCCTAGTTTTCAGGGTTATCAGTGGCGATATAAAATATCCGGCACTACTACATGGACTACTTCTACCATCCAGACCAGTACTGTACTGGATGTGACCGACCTCGTTGCGGGTTCTCAATATATGGTAGAGCTCTCTGTGCAATGTTCCAATGGTTCCTGGAGCCCATGGTCATCCAATATCCGATTCAATACGCTGTCTTTACCTTGTTCGCCGCCGGCCGACAATGAATATTCGGTTAGTGATGTTTCATTGTCTAGTGCACAACTCAACTGTGCGGTGTCAGGAGTTTCCGGGTATGATTGGCGCTACCGGATTGTGGGCAGCAACTTTTGGATTGATTTGCCTGAAGGTTCTGCCAATTTTTTCATCCTCAGCTTACTTGCACCGGGTACCACTTATGAATTTCAGGTGGCTGTGCTGTGTGCGGCGGGTTGGAGCGGATGGTCAAACAGCATAACCTTTTCTACCTTATCTCCCTTGTGCGACCCACCTGCGGTCAGCGACCTTTTCGCCACGCAGATTACTGATACTGATGCCAGGCTGAATTGCTCCGTCAATGGCGTGAACACCTATTTTTGGCGTTACAGGGCGGTGGGTGCATCGGCTTGGATTAATGGGGGTTCTACTGCTTCAAATTATCTGGATATCAGTAATTTAAATCCTTCCACGCTTTACGAATTTCAGGTAAAGGTACAATGTGCCGGCAATACAACCGACTGGTCAGGTTCCAAAACATTCACCACCCTTGATCCCTGCCTGGCACCGGCGCTTAGCACATTATCAGCCACAGCTATTACCCAATATGCTGCGCAGTTAAACTGTAGTGCCCTCAGCTCGGGCTCCTATTTCTGGAGATTCCGTCAGGTAGGTGCGAGCTCCTGGACAAACCTGGGTGCAACTGCAACAGGTGTGTTCTATCTCACGGGATTATTATCTTCTACAGCGTATGAATTTCAGGTAGCTACCCAGTGCGGCCCTGGCGGAGGCCCCTGGTCGGTCAGTGCTACTTTTGCCACAGCGGTTTCGAATTGTTCACAACCTTCCGGACAGAGCTTCAATGCGGTAAATATTGCAGCTTTCTCAGCCCGTTTTGAATCCTATTTGGGCGGTGTGACTCAGTATGATTGGCGTTACAGGCCGGTGGGTTCGGTTGACTGGGTGGATTTGCCGGAATCTGATGTATCAGGAATGGATGTGCTGGGTCTTGAACCCCAAACCACCTATGAGTTTCAGTCAGCGGTGCTTTGTAGTAACGCCTGGAGCCCATGGTCGTTTTCCCGCACATTTACTACATTGCCCAATCCCTGTGTTGCCCCGACTGTGGCAGAGATTTTCATTTCTCAAGTTATGCCTACATCAGTCAGATTGAATAATATCGTATCGGGTTCCAGTGCCTATCATTGGAGATATAAGCCGATGGGCACAAACACCTGGATTGCCCTGCCGTCCACCACGACAAATTACTACGACCTTGAAAACCTCAATCCGGGGTCGGGCTATGAATACCAGGCTGCGGTATCTTGCGGAGCTTTGACCAGTGCCTGGTCGGGCGGACGCCGATTCCTCACGCCTCATATCACCCGCGAAGAAACCGCGAATCCCCTTCAGCTAAAAATCTGGCCGGTGCCTGCCCGCGATGAAGTATTTATCCGCTTCAACTTGCCGGAGGGCTCATCCAATGCCAAGCTGAGCTTGCTCGATGCGGCCGGAAGGGTAGTGCAAAGCATGAACATAGGCCTTCCCGGTGCCGGGGTACAAACCTATGCTCTTGACCTTCAAAATCTACCTGCCGGCATGTATATCCTCAAGCTTCATGAAGGAAATAATATTGGAACGGAAAAATTGGTTATTTTTGCAGAATAACTTGCGGAACCATTTTTTATTACATTTTATCCGTGTAAATCATGAAAAAGATAGGTATTTTGTTCGGATGGGAACGCTCCTTCCCCAATGCTTTTGTAGAGCGTGTCAACGCCATGAAAGTGGAGGGCATTACGGCAGAGCCTGTGCAGATTAACAAAGTCATGCAGGGCACGCCCACGGGATATGATGTCATTATTGACCGCATTTCACAAGATGTGCCCTTTTACCGAGCCTATCTCAAAAATGAAGCCGGTGCCGGAACGGCTGTCATTAATAACCCATTTTGGTGGAGCGCCGATGACAAGTTTTTCAATAACGCAGTGGCCCTTCAGGTAGGTGTACCGGTACCTAAAACCGTTATCCTTCCCTCCCGTGATCATCCCACCGATACCAAGGCGGAATCTTTTTCCAATCTTGCTTTTCCCATGGATTGGGAGGGAATGTTCCAGTATATCGGTTGGCCGGCATTTATGAAGCCCTTCGCGGGTGGCGGCTGGAAGCATGTTTATAAGTTGGATTCTGCTGCCGATTTTTTTGGAAAATACGCCGAGACCGGTCAGCTCGTCATGTTACTCCAGGAGGCCATTGAGTTTGATGCCTATTTCCGAGTGTATTGCATTGGTGCAAAATACGTCCGCATCATGCACTACGAACCCCGAAACCCGCATCACCTACGATATGCCGCACAACATAATGTATTGCAGGAATTGTTGCAGCAAATCGAGGACTATACCCTTCGACTCAATGTGGCGCTTGGCTATGATTTCAATACGGTGGAGTTTGCAGTTCGCGACGGCATTCCATACGCAATTGATTTTGGTAATCCGGCTCCGGACGCTGAGCGAAACTCCGTAGGGGAGGAGAACTTTGAATGGGTATTGGAGCATGCGGCCAAATACGCCATCGAACGCGCATTGGCTCACCAGGCCGGCAAAGATAATCTCACCTGGGGTAGCTTCGTCCAGCGGTCGGCAGCGGCAGCGGTGCCAGTAAGCCAACCGAAGAAAACGGCTACAAAGAAAAAATAACCAAAGCCGGCCTCCTTTTCCGTTCGGTTGAATCACCTATCCATGCAGCAGCCTGTTCGCCTTGCCATCCTTGATATGAACCGAGATACACCCAACCTCAGTATGGGCAGAATCACGGCACTTATAGATTCTTTCGGGGATGCTTTCTCCTTTGAAATTTTTAACGTCAGAGGACGCTGCGAAGTGCCTGACCTTACCTTCGACGTATATATTTCCTCCGGCGGGCCCGGCAGCCCGCATGAGGGTGATGGTGTATGGGATGTACAATTTTATCAATGGATGGACGCTGTATGGCGTTGGAATCAATCCGGGAAAACGCCCAAACACGTCTTCTTTATTTGCCATTCCTTTCAAATGGCTTGTAAGCATTTTGGCATTGGAACGGTGAATCTCCGTAATTCCCCTTCTTTTGGTATCTTCCCGGTATCCAAAACTGAAGCCGCCTATATGGATCCCCTTCTCGATGGATTGCCCAACTCATTCTATGTGGCTGATTTCCGCGATTGGCAGGTGGTGGCCCCCGATGAAGCACGCATCCGGGAACTCGGAGCAGATATTCTAGTGCTGGAAAAGGAACGCCCACACGTACCCTTCGAGCAAGCCATCATGGCGGTGCGTTTCTCTCCGGAAATTTTCGGCACCCAGTTTCATCCCGAAGCCGATGCCGAGGGCATGCTTCAACATTTCACAGACCCGGAGCGCCGTAAAAAAATAATTGTCCATCATTCGGAGGAAAAATACCTGAACATGATTGAACACCTTAACGACCCCGATAAAATTAACCTTACCAATAAGCTCATCTTACCGCTTTTCCTCCGAAGGGCGCTGCATGCCGTGCATCAGGCGCGCTATCCGGAACCAGTTCCTGTAGTTTAAAACTTCTCTGCCCATGATACCCGAGTTGCGCAGTCTCTACAATGCAGATTTTTCCAACGAACAGTATGCGCGCTTCATGGATGACCTGGTGGGGCGCTATGGACACCGTCCTGCATTTCACATCGCTGAAACTCCTATATTTATTCCCGGACTGCTTCGCGACAGACTTATCGAGGCTAGCCATGAGGTGAGCGCGCTCTTTCTTAAGCCAGAATTCAAGACACTCTCGCAAGGTGCTTTACAGCCCGGACAAATAGTTCCGAATGAAACAGACCACTCCTTGTTCTACGTCATTGACTTTGGAATTGGTCTGGATGACCAGGGGGAACTTTGCCCGCAACTCGTGGAAGTCCAGGGTTTCCCTTCGCTGTTCTGTTATCAACATGTACTGGCAGAAACTTATAAGCGGCATTTTGAGGCTATCCCTCCGCATTTTACGCATTTATTTAATGGGTTAACTTCGGAGGATTATGTGGCCATCCTCAAACATATTATTATCGGTCAGCATCAACCGGAGCATGTCATTCTCCTGGAGATAGAACCCGAAAAACAAACTACGGCCATTGACTTTTACGCTACCCGCGAACTCCTCGGTATCCCATTCGTGTGTTTGACAAAAATCGAAAAAGAAGGCCGCGCGTTGTACTATCGGAATGCAGAAGGTAGAAAAATACGAATAGAGCGGATTTATAACCGCATTATTTTTGACGACCTGGTTGCCCGCCCCGACCTGGTGAGCCAGTTTCAGCTCACCGACGACGTAGATGTATCCTGGGCGGGTCATCCCAATTGGTTTTTCCGTATCAGCAAACACACCCTCCCACTGTTTGACAGCCAATATGTGCCGAAATCTTATTATCTGAATCAGCTCCAGGCATTGCCCGAAGACCTCGACCAGTATGTCCTCAAGCCGCTATTCTCTTTTGCCGGCATGGGCGTAAATGTGCATCCTACTCCCGCCGATATTGCTGGAATAAAGGATCCCGAGAATTACATCCTGCAGCGAAAGATAAAATACGAACCCGCCGTTCGTACCCCCGACGAACCCGCCAAAGTAGAGATTCGCATGATGATGGTACAGGAGGAAGGCGCTTCACAACCGCGCCTGATTACCAATCTAGTACGCCTGAGTAAAGGCATCATGACGGGCGTACGCTATAATAAAGATAAAACATGGGTAGGTGGAAGTGTAGGTTTTTTTGAACCTTGATTGCTTTTTTCGTAAAATTGCCTCGCACTGATAATTATCATTTACATAATAAAGTACTTCCACTATATTGATATCGAACCAAAAAAATGGATCATGAAAGCTGAAAAAAATTTTTTGGAATTCGGTAAAGAAAAAATGGAACAGGCTCGCGCCTTTTTCGAAGAACTTGAAGTCCAAATGAATTTGGGCAAAGCCGAAGCTAAAGAGGCTTTTGAACGCGAAAAAAAGAACTTTTCCAACTTCGTTGATGAGCAGCGCCGCCGGATGAAAGCAGAGGATGCTCGCAAAACAGAACTCCTCAATGCCCTCGAAGCTAAAATGGAAGCTTTGTCCGACTTGCTCGTTCAACCCGACCCTGCTACCGTAGAGGCCTTTGAACAACACAAGGAAAACACACTCCGCACCATATATGATGTGGAGGGCGCCTTGAAAGACGTTTGGGCAGATGTGGGAGCCGCACTACGGGAATCGTTCGAAAAGTTTCGCAGCGCGCTGGATGCCTACCGCATTGCACTGGCGCTCAGTTCTATGGAAAACAAGGGTAATTTGGGCGATAAAAAAGCTGCGTTGGATGAAGAACTCTCTAAATTGCTTCACCATTTTCAACTTGGTGAGCGAGAGGACGAACGTATGAATCACTTCGCAGCTGAAATGGAAACCGCCTTCGAACATGTCAAAAAAGCTGTAAAAGAACTGATTAAATAGCATCTTGACAGATATCACCTTACATAAAAACAGCCCTTCTCTGCTGGCGCGATATGAGAAGGTGATATCTGTACTCATTAAGTACGGGTTCGAAGATATTTTGGCGCATCCGCCTTTCAATCGGCTGTTTGGGCGTTTTGAAAAGCTGATTCCCCGTCGCGACGGGCATCTGGTGACTGAAAATACCAGATATCAGCGCATCCGAATGGTCTGTGAAGAACTTGGAACTACCTTTATCAAGTTCGCACAAATCGCTGCCAATCGTCCGGATATCCTACCCAAGGAACTCGTTGCTGAGTTGGAGCGCTTCCATGATCACGTTCCTTTTGTGTCTTCTGATGATATAGTTTCTGTCATCGTAGAAGATCTGGGCAAAGAGCCGGAAGCTTTGTTTGAGCGATTTGACCGCCAACCCATCGCTTCCGCCTCTATCGCCCAGGTCCATCGCGCCCGATTGATTGGTGGCAAGGAGGTAGCCATTAAAATTATGCGACCCGGCATCGCCGTAACCATAGAAGAGGATATTCACATCCTTAAGCAAATTGCCGGCCTTATAGAAAGCCATTTTCCACAATATCAGGCTTTCCAGCCTATGGAGCTGGTGAAGATGTTTGAGCGGAGTATCCACAAGGAACTCAAATTCACCATCGAAGCCGCCAACCTCAAAAGGTTTGCCCAACAGTTTAGGGGTAATTCGCGCATCTACGTGCCTGATTTGTACATGGAGTTTTGCTCCGACCGCATCCTCTGTATGGAGTATATCGAGGGCTTTAAAATTACAGACCTCAACGCTTTGGCAAAAATAGGCCTTAGTGGTCCCGAAGTGGCACTCATAGGTATCAACCTTTATTTCGAACAGATTTTTGACCACGGCTTTTTCCATGCTGACCCCCACCCAGGTAACATCTTTGTCAAGCCCGATAAGCGCATTTGCTTTATTGATTACGGCATGATGGGTACCATTACCGATGAAGATAAGGAGATGCTTGCCGACCTGCTACTCACGGTTTCCAATAGAGATGCCCAGGGCCTGAAAAGGGCGCTGCTCCGCTTCACTCCCGATGGAAGGGTAGATAATGAGAAGGATTTGGAGTACGATATTGCCGAATTTTTCGACAGCTACGGAAATCGTACGCTGGAACAAATTGAAGGCCAGGAGGTCATCGAAGGTCTCAACGGGATGTTTTTTGCCTATAAAATCAGAATCCCGCCCAACATGCTCCTTTTGCTCAAAGCGCTGGTCATCATAGAAGGCGTGGGGTTATTTCTCGACCCCAACTACAACATCATTGCCAATATTGACCCCTTTGTGCGCCGATTGATGCGGCACAAGTACGGCCCTGAGAAAATGTCCAAGCGGGTAACCAAAACCTTAACCGATCTTGCCGAAATGGCCATTACTTTGCCAGAGGATCTGGAAACCATTATTCGCAAAGTGCGGGAAGGAAAGCTCCGCATTGAGTTTGAACACAAAGGTCTGGAATCCCTTTTTCAAAAAATGGATGAAGTATCTAACCGCATTTCTGTGACGCTGCTGCTTTCGGCGTTGATCCTGGGCTCATCGCTGATTGTTTTGGCTGAAGTGCCACCCTATATAGGCAATATTCCGGCCCTGGGTTTTTTTGGCTTTGTCATCTCCGGTCTCCTTGCACTTCGTCTTATTATTTCTATCTGGAAGCACGGTAAATTTTAAACTCCATTTTGAGCAATGTGATGGGTGTCACTGTTTACACCCCGCCAGCTCCCCCATCTTTGTACCATTGTTGAACAAAATCCTCACCAACCGTGAAAAAGAAAGTATCATTCAGCGAACTCATCAACAGCGATAAACCCGTACTGGTAGATTTCTCCGCCGAATGGTGTGGCCCATGCAAAGCGATGGCCCCCATCCTCAGAGAGGTAGCAGGAGAAGTCGGTGAAAAAGCCTCTATTGTGAAAATTGACGTTGATCACAACCAGGCTCTTGCACAGCAAATGCAAATCCAGGGTGTGCCTACTTTTGTACTCTATAAGAACGGTCAGGTGAAATGGCGGCAATCAGGGATGCAATCTGCCTACACGCTTACCAAAGTCATTGAACAGTTCTCCTGATAAAGACCTGTTATTCTGTTGGAATGCCTTCCCATACTCCCTCGTGGCGGTATGGCTGGAATCTTGCAAATAATTCTTCACTATACCACTGCAGGCTGCGCGTGCGTTGAATAGCGCCCACATGCGGGCTGCTCTGGTAGGCAAAGTGATTCAAATCTTCTTTGCTTCGCCAAAGGCTGAAAGTGGCCATTTGTATTACGGGGATCTCCCCAATCCCCTTAGTGAAAAGAAGACCGGGATTTTCCAGTAACTGCCCCTGGGAATGCGGAACGTAACGCCAGAATTTCACCAGCTTATTCCATTTAATGGTTGCACGTGTGATGACGGCAAGCCGGGGATTCTCGGGGTCAATATCTGGGGAAGCCAGAAAAGGATTCGCACCGGACCAAAGCCCTCTGGCGACGATGTTTTTCATATAAATAGTCCAGGTGTCCGATTTTTCCCGGTATTGTTGGAGAATTGCGGAGTTGTGTAGGGCCTCGGTGGCATATTTTTCGTTTTCCCAAACCTGAACCAGGGCAAATACCGACCAATCGGGTAATGGATTGAAACCGGCGCCTCTTCCACTACCCATGAGTTTATAGAAAGTTTGCCCACGTAGCTTCGAAAGTGCTGCGTGGGCAAATTGCATTTGGGAAAAACCGCAGAGCTTATTTTTAATTCCGCT
>CAYTNI010000080.1:0-10323 GCA_964439115.1 uncultured Saprospiraceae bacterium | reverse complement strand
GAAGTCGAAATTTCTACAAAGAACACCCCTTTTCGCGGAAGCGTCAATCTCCCATTTCCGGAGGATGAAACAAGCACCCTGCGGCCGTTGGCGTCATATACGCTTACCCCCTGTATGACCGCCCCCCTAGTGATTACCTCAAACACTCCTTCCGGCGCCGGATTCGGATAAATTTGTACCACGCGCTGCAGCCAGACATCGCGGGTGGCGGTTACGCCGTCCACATAGATATTGGCCACCTGCGCAGAACCCACGGCCACCGGTGAGCGGTCAGCCTGGTTGAACATGGTGCGGAAAGTTTCAATTTCCGGAGTAGATTCCGCAAACATCTCCGCCATCCATTTCGGCGGCATGGACTGGTAGTACACCGTAGCATGAGCCCGAAGGTTGCCGCGATAACCGGCCACGTTTACCTGATAGAGTACCCTGTCGCTCCCCGAGCCCTCCTGCCCGTCCTGGCGATTGAAATCGGGATCCTGCAGTGCATGGCCATAAATTCGGGTGGTATCATAGGCGGGATGTGTCGTGCTGAAGCCGGCAGGCGGTAGCCGATTATCCTTTAGGGTGGCATAACCTCGGGAGAGCACCGTAGTGGCCTGCCCCTGGAAATCCCCCATCACCATTTCATAAATCTGCACCTGATCAGCCCGGTTAATAACCTGATAATGAGGCTCGAAGTGTGGGTCATGCCCTTCCACCTCCAAGTCGGGTCGTATCATACCGGATCGAAATAGGGTATCTCCCTGTTCGGTTAATACTACAAAGCTGACGAATGCCCGACGGCTCGGATATCCGGATGGGAACTTGTGGCCTGCTCTGTTAGCAAGGCGAAGTGCGAAGGTGGCGCTATCACTGCGCACTTCTACGACATCGAGGTTGAGCGTTAGGGTTTTGTCTTGCAGCATGGCGTAGGTGGCTGCGATAGTTTCGTCAAATGCGGCTTCGGATGCGGTAATGCCTAAGGCCTGACGGTTATTTTTCATGATGTTGAGCATGGTCGTGTTGGCACCCGCCATCTCGTGCAGGCCAAATGGAACGCGACCTTCGAGAAACAGATAGTTTGCAGAAATTACCACAGGGTCTTTGATCCTGGGGAAATGGCAATCCTGACAGGTGATGTTTTGAATTCCGTAGGAAGAATTGAGCCATTCGTGATAGGTGGCCTGTTCTACAAAGGAAGTACCCAAAGGCTCTCCCTCGATATTCACCGGGTGAGTAATAAGGGTATGACAAGGCGCGCAGGTGCCGGATTCAGGTATGTGATTGCCGTGCAGTGGCCTAAAACCCACAAAGTCCACCATGGGTGCTTCGAAAGGCTCGTAATAGGGCCCATACATCACCCTGTTGGTATCAAAGTTGAGCTGTCCGGAGAAGGTGAGTCCGAAATCGCGGGTACTGATCATGTGGCATGTGGAGCAATTGACGCCTTCAAGGCCTATGGTATCCACGAGCAGGTCGGCGATGCTATAGGGCCCGTTGCCACGGAAATGGGCAGTGTAATGGCCGTTTGGGGCATGACAGGAAGTACATTTGTCTTGTATGGCGGCACTGTGCATCGGATACAGCAGCGTTTCGTGACTCACTTTGGCACGCCAGAAGGGATCTTTGGCACTATTAGCCATAAGAGTGGCACTCCAGTCGTCCACCACATTGACATCATTACCGGCAAGATCTACGGAGGCGTAGCCGTTGGCATCGCGACCGTGACAGCCTACACATGCCGAAACGGTGGGAAAAATGATACTGGGGGCTACCGGGTCAGCCATCATAGTCTTGAAAGTGCGTAGTTCCTCCGGGGTGTGGAATCGTTCCGGTGCGGGTTCAGCAAAGCGCGAACCCACATAAAACACGCCAATTAATGATACGCCCAGAATAATTTGCTTGGGTAAAACAGGCATAGAATGTATTTTTCTGTACAGTTGGGCAAAGTTGCGAAATACTAACGAAAAACTTCTATTCCTTGCGGTGACATAGATTGTATGCCGAAAGACGATTTGCGGTACCTGCGATGGGGAAAAAGTGTAAATTCACGGCCTGAACGGCTCTTAAAATCCTGAAGGGTATAAAAAACGGGATATGGAACATCGGGATAGTGGAATTTACTACGGTGATTATCTCCAGCTTGATAAGATTCTGAATGCACAGAACCTGGAAAGTGTCAAGGCCGGCAATCCGGCCCACGACGAAATGCTTTTCATCATTACGCACCAGGCCTACGAACTGTGGTTCCGGCAGATTCTGCACGAGATAGATTCTATGCTACACCTGTTCGAACAGCCGGAAATCAGGGATAACTCCCCGGATTTTTACACTATTTTTCATCGCCTGGGTCGGGTGAAGGTCATCCTGCAGTTGCTCATCAAGCAGATTGACATCATGGAGACCATGACCCCGCTCGACTTTTTAGACTTTCGCAATTTGCTACGCCCCGCCTCCGGTTTTCAGAGCGTACAGTTTAAGCTCGTAGAGGCGGCGCTGGGGCTGAAGCAGGCCGACCGGTACGGCGAGCTTTACTATATTTCGCAGCTACGCCCGCCCCACGTGGCTGAAATTCAGTTCCGGGAGGACCGACGTTCCCTGCTGGAGCTTACCAACGAGTGGCTGGAGCGCATGCCCTTCTTCCGGGAATCTTCCTCCTGGTTGGGATTCAGCACACAGTATCCTCTCAAGGGAGAATTACACCCCTTCTGGTCAGAATATTCACAGCGGTATGCCGTGAGCCTTTTGCCCAATGAACGGAGCAATTTACAGCATTTTGAAAATTTCTTCCTCGGCCAGACGGCTCCGGATGGCAAACTAAGTTTTGAGGCCAGGCGCAATGCTTTGTTCATCATGCTTTATCGCGATTTTCCGCTTTTACACCTTCCTTTCCAATACCTGACCTTGCTGCTCGACATGGACGAGCTGATGTCCACCTGGCGGTTCCGACACATGAATATGGTCAACCGGATTATCGGCCTGCGCAGCGGCACCGGCGGCAGTTCAGGAAAGGACTATCTGCGCGCCGCGCTCGAAAAGCACTATATCTTCCGCGAAATCGCAGCCATGACCACCTTTTTGATTGAACGCAGCAACCTGCCCGTGCTACCGGAAAACCTGCAGCAACGTCTTGGATTTGTAGCTTCCCCTGTATGTTAAATTTTTTTGTGTACTTTTAAGGTCAATTTCTCTACTGCCGTGAACTATCTCACTCTTGAAAATGTCACCAAAACTTACGGAGAGAAAGTACTTTTCTCCGGCCTTAACCTGCAAATCAGCAAAGGGCAAAAAGTAGCCCTGGTAGCCAAAAACGGAGCAGGAAAAACCACCCTCCTTCGTGTCATTGCCGGAAAGGAGGCCCCCGAAGGCGAAAATGCCTCTATCTTCGTGCCCCGCGATATCCGCGTGGGATACCTCGAACAAGACCCCGAGTTCTCCGAGCGAGGCTCCGTACTCGACGCTTTATTTGATGTGGATACAGAACTCACCCGTACCATCAAGCGCTATGAGGAGCTGATGCACCGCCCAGGTGCCGATACTGAAATGCAGGCCATCCTCAGCAGAATGGACGACCTCAAAGCCTGGGATTACGAAGCCCGCGTACGCGAAATGCTCACGCGCTTCAATCTTTCCGATTTTTCCCAACCGGTATCCACGCTCTCCGGTGGGCAACGCAAAAGATTGGCCCTCGTACATCTCATACTCACCGAACCGGAATTCCTCATACTCGATGAACCTACCAACCACCTCGACCTCGATATGATTGAGTGGCTGGAAACTTATCTGGCACAACCCAACTTTACCCTTTTCATGGTGACCCACGATCGCTACTTCCTCGAACGCGTCTGCAATACCATCCTCGAACTCGACCAGGGCAAACTCTTTAAATATTCCGGCAATTACTCCGATTTCCTGGAAAAAAAAGCCCTCCGCACCGAAAATGAAGCCGTAGTCCTGGACAAAGGGCGTAAACTTCTCAAACAGGAGTTGGACTGGATGCGCCGGATGCCCCAGGCGCGAACCACAAAAGCTAAATCGCGCATTGATGCTTTTTACGACCTCGAAGAAAAAGTGACGGTAAGAAAAGAACTGACCGAACTCCAAATTGACATTAAAGGCCAGCGTCTTGGTAAAAAAGTGCTGGAGCTCCATAATGTGAGCAAAAAATTCGGCGACAAATGCGTCTTGCAACCCTTTACCTACAAATTTCAACGCCATGAACGCATCGGGATTGTAGGCCCTAACGGCGTAGGCAAATCTTCCTTCCTTCGACTGCTCACTGGCGAATTACGCCCCGACAGCGGCAAAGTCGTCCAGGGAGATAATACCATCTTTGGATATTACTCCCAGGACGGGCTCCAACTGCCCGAAGACAAACGCGTCATTGATGTCATCCAGGATATCGCTGAATATATCCCGCTTGAAAAAGGACAAAAACTGACGGCCGCACAGCTACTGGAGCGTTTCCTGTTCAGCAGAAAGCAACAACTCGTATATGTCTCCCAGCTCAGCGGTGGAGAAAAACGCAGATTGTACCTGCTGTCCGTCCTCATGCACAACCCCAATTTCCTCATCCTCGACGAACCCACCAATGACCTTGATGTTGTATCCCTGAACGTGCTGGAAGAATTCCTGCTCGAATTCCCGGGCTGCATCCTCATCGTATCACACGATCGCTTTTTCCTCGACAAACTAGCTCAACACCTCTTTATCTTTGAAGGAGAAGGCCGTATCAAGGACTTCAACGGCGACTACACGGAATTCCGCGAACTGCAAAAAGAACAGGAACGCGCCCAAAGGAGAATTGAAAAAACCGAACAGCAAAAGGCAAAAGAGGCTCAAAAACCGACTCAGTCAGGAAACGGGCTATCACCCGAAGAGAAAAAAGAACTTCAACGCGTAGAAAAGGACATCGCTAAACTGGAATCCCGCCGCAAGGAAGTTGAAGCCCATTTTAGTGATCAGGAAGGCCTCACTCCCGAACGCATAGAAACCCTCGGCAAGGAATTGGCAGCCATCCAAAATCAAATTGCCGACAAAGAAATGCGCTGGATGGAGCTGGCGGAAAAAGCAGGGTAAAACCTTCTAGGGCATTTGACCACTCGCCCGTGCCAGCCGAAGCTGTGCTACCGCATACTGCCTGATAGCCGAAAGACACGCATTTTCTGCCTCGCGAAGTGCAAACTCCACCTCCCTGAAATCGGCCATGAGCAATGTCCCCTCCGACAAGCGAACCTGCTCCACCTTGAGCACCTCCTCAGCCAACACAAGGCTTCGGCCGGCATCCCGCATACCAATCAAGGCATGTGTGCGCTCCAATTCGGCAGTGCGCCACTCGAAATCCAAAGACTCCTTCAACGCTGAAACCTCATTGCGCGCAATTTGCTCCCTGTATAAAAGCACTTCCTTCTGGCGCGCCTTCAGTTGACCGTCATACAGTGGAATATTAGTACGGATACCTACAAATGCAAAAGGGAACCACCGGTTCCAAACCGATAATTCATCGCTGAGGTGTTGCGCCGACATATTGGCATATACTTCCAGGGGCGGCAAATAACGCTTGTCTTCCAGGGTCACCTGTAATTGATTCCATTCCAGATGGAGCTGAGCCTCTGCCAGTTCTGTCCGGCGCTCTATGCCTCCGCCGGCACCACGCAGAAAATCCATGGATGCCGTATCCGATACCAGTACATTGTCTGGAAGGATAAGCTGATTCACATCCATTCCGGTAAGGTGGCCCAGCAATAACCGTGCACGTTGCAACTGATTGAGGGATTGTTGCCACAAAGCCTCAGCTTGCTGAACTTCCAGCGTACTTTTCTGTAAATCCACCGGCAATGCGGTACCCGCATCTATTCTGGTGCGAATGATTTTATCCAATTCGGCCGCGCGGGTACGTCGCGCTTCGGCCATTTGAAGCTGAGCTTTCTGAAAGGCCACCTCGTAATATGCCTCTGCTGCTTCGAGCCTTACATCAAGGGTATTTTGGTCAAGTTGAAGCGCTTCAATCTTGCCCTCAATCATTTTCGCCGCTTCCGTAGTCCGGTAGGTAGGATCCACTCCTTTCCAGCTCGCATCCACCCCAAGCAACAAATTAAACCGCGTACCGAAACGCACTTTTTCGGGAGCATCCCCGGGCTGCCCAAATGCTTCACCGGGAATAATAACTGTTTGTAAGATAGGGTTGTAGCGCAAATCGCCATTACCGGCAACCACCGGCTGTCTTCCGGCACGCAATTTTTCCAGCTCCTTATCGGCTATAGAAACAGAAAGCACCTGATTTTTGAGCACGTAATTGCGCTGTACGGCAAGTTCCAGAACTTGCTCCAGTGTCAGGGACGGCTGGGCAATGGACCCCCAACCCAACATGACCATCACGGCTGCGAAACAAATACGCATGTTTTTAAATTTTTGCGATGTACATCATGGAAATTCCAGGATTACCAATTGTTGAAAAATCCTTATCACGCTCGAAAATGAATCCAGGTAAAAAAAACTGCCCCTACCCCCTAAAAACAGCTGAAGGCTCCAGCGCCACAATCCGTCGAATGGCGAAGCCACTTCCAAAAATGGCAATCAGCAGCGTGATGGCCAGAAGCCCGGGCGGCACCCATATCGGGAACTCAAAGAGGGTTCCTGCCTGGGCAATTCCCTGCTTGAAACCCAGTACAAGCAGGTAACCGAGCAGAAATCCCACAAAAGCAATGAGCAATGCCTGAGTCAAAATGAGCTTCCGGATATACCAATTATTCGCCCCAATGGCCTTTAGAGTTCCATAATCCCGGATGCGGTCAATGGCCGAGGAGTACAAGGTCAACCCGATAATGACGAATCCAACAATAAGGGCAAACATCACTAAGGAGCCGAGAGAAAATGCAATACCGCTGGAACCAAGGAGTTCCTGAATGGATGCCCGGGCGAGATCTTCTGAGTCCCAGGCGCGGATGCCGAATATCTGAGCCGCATTGATGTTGGCAATCACCTGCTGGGGCGACACGTCTTTTTTCCACTTCACCAAAAAGGCACTGGCTTGAGTAACCGGGAAATTGCCGAGATAACGGGCACGGTCAATGGTGGTGAAAGCATAGGTGCCGGCAAAGGAGCGCACCCCTTTGGTATTCCCTGCGAGGAAAACGCGCTTGCCATTAATTTCAAAATAATCGCCGGGTTGTACGTTGCCGAGGCCTGCGCGGTCGAAAAAATCAGTGACCACGGCGCCTTCGGCTAATAATTGTTCTTTGCGAATACCATCAAGCCGCCAGGGTCCACCGGCATATTCAGGATGTTGCACCCCGATGAGCGTCAGTCCGCCTGACTTGCCATTGGCGAATTTGGCGGCGCCGGCAGTGACCACCAGCGGAAAAACCTGCTCGACACCGGGTACACTCGCCAATTGCCGGCCTATGCGCATATCCACGGGGGAAAGGGCATTGACGTTGGAGGTCTTGTTGTCAGTTACCCATATATACGCCGAGTTGTTCATCGCCAGGGCTCCCATGGCATCAAAGAAAAAAAACAACAGACCGACCTGCTGACCGATTAAAAATACGGAAATAATGACCCCGGCCGCGGCGCCTATGCTTTTGGCCTTGTCGAAAATCAGGAACCGGAAAGCCGTGTGAAGCATGGAGACGTATTAAATGAATAAAAACTATTGGCCTACGGCAATGATGCTTTCCACTCGCGCGCCGATGAGCACCTTTCCATGGGTATCCAGTCTGATATGCACCTCCCTGACGCGTCTGTCTTCAAGATTGTCGGGGCTATCCGCGAAGAGTGATTTTTTTTGCAGGTAAGGGGAAGCAAAAACTACCGCACCGGTAGCAAGGGTATCAGAGCCTCCCTGCATGCGAATGAAAGCCATTTGCCCCGGCTGAATGCGGTCGGCAAACAGTTCATCCACCTCTGTGACGGCGAGATATGCACCATCAGCGGCAAACTCCCCCAGTACCGTACTATTGGATACATATTGACCCGGCTTGACATCCACTTTGAGGAAAGTACCGCTCAAAGGGGCGGTCAGATTGCGACGTTTTAATATGATTTCCTGGTATTGCAAGTCCATTTCCAATTCTCTGAGCCGGCTGCGCTCGCGGGCGATGACTGCCCGTTGTGCATTGACCTGTTCCACGAGTTCTCCGAGAGCGAAGCGGCTGTCTTCCACCTGCTGGCTTGTTGCGGCATTGCCAACAGCGAGGCGCTGGTTTCTTTCGAAAGTATTTCTGGCATGGTCTGTTTTCGCCTGAAGCGCTGCAAGGTTGGCGTCGGCAGCGGCTACGGCATCGCGTTGGGTTTGCAGCTTGCTTCGCGCCTGGTCCAGTTGAGCGCGTTCGAGCTGCGCATCCAGCACGGCAATGATATCACCTTGCTGAACCCGCTGGCCGGCTGAAATACGCAATTCTTTTACATAGCCGGTGGATTCCGCATTCAGGGAAATTATCTTTTCCGGGGGTTCCACTCGTGCAAGTCCCACCACCTCGCGCACCACCATGGGGGTATCCGGCCGGATGACTTCTGAGGCTTCCACATCAGCGGTTTCAGCGGGTGGACCGCCACAACCGAAAAACAGCAGGGCAGCCGGTAAGAAAGTGAAAATGACCTTGAATCTCATTAGCGCCAGATTATGAAGATGTAGTATTGACTTCCTCGACAATCCCATTATTGACCTCTACGATACGGTGTGCATAAGCCTTAAGACGGGGATCATGGGTGACCACACATACGGCTTTCCCTGAATCTGCCAGGCTGCGAAGCTCCTCCATAACCACACTCAGGGAGTCTTTATCTAAGGATGCCGTCGGCTCATCGCACAGCAGCAGTTTGGGATTAGTAACGAGGGCACGGGCAATCGCTATGCGCTGTTGTTGGCCGCCGGAGAGCTGTTTGGGCAGGTTTTTAGCCCTGTCGCTCATGCCCACAAATTCGAGGGCATCTTTTGTGCGCTTACGAGCTTCAGCAGTGGGCACGCCCATAAGCCGAAGCGGCATCAGCACATTGTCTTCCGCACTGAGCGGGGAGAGCAGATTGAAGTTTTGAAAAACAAAACCAATGGTGTTTAGACGCAATTTGGCGAGCTCGCGGTCTTTCATGCGATTGACCTCCCTGCCATCCACCCACAGCCTCCCGGTAGAAGGATAAATCACGCAGCCGAGTAAGGAAAGCAGGGTAGTTTTTCCTGATCCCGATGGCCCGATAATCAAAAGCAACTCTCCTTCGTGGATTTCCATCGAAGTAGGTTGCAACGCCGTGATGGTCTGGTCACCAACCTTGTAAATTTTGCTAACGCCCTCAAGTTGCGCAATCATAGCGTCTGATTTGCACGGTGAAAATCACAAGTGAAACGTGAAAACGGTGGTTTGGTTTTGGCAGGTGGTGGTGGGGAAAATTCAATCCGATGAAAAGCTCAAAAATTCTTGAAAGCCGAATTTGAAATCCGTTGCGGGGAGCAAGCAGCAAAACTATCGGCTTTAACTAATAGAACTTTTACTCGAATAGGAAGCATATCTGAAAATGTTGCATCCGGAACAGAAGGTGGAAAGCAACGCCTAATGCGCGTCAGCCCCCCCATTTGAAGGGGTATTTTTTTCGTATAAGTTATGAATGATTAGGATGAAATAACCAAACAATACAGCGCTGATAATGAGAATATTATTAAGAATGCCATCTGTGAGGAAAGAAATTTTAAGCAGTATGGTGGAAATCACAAAACCTGAATTTCTGATAATCTTATAGAATTTGTCTGAATAGAAAAAAGAAGAAAGCAGTAACAGTACATCCACAATAATCAGGATGGTAAAAAATTCATCAAAGAACACATTGTTGGATTTGCTCAACGATGCGATGGCATCGGAGTAATTGCCCAGGAAACCGCCAGCCCATTTAAACAGGGAATAGAGGGCAAGTATCACCAGCGCAGGAACCAGCAACACTGCCATAGCCTTCTTTAACTGAATAAAGCGCCAAATTTTGAGGTCCGAAGATGCCACATTGGGTAAAGCCTCAAAATCCCTTTTCTCCATTTTGGTGTAAAAACGATAAATCAGGTAGAACAGAATGACAGATGTCAGCGCATCAAAAGTGAATTGGAGGTCATTCTTGTCCTGAAACCAGTCTGACGTCAATTCCACATAAGCTATGTCCTTGAAAATTCGGCGAATGACAATCAGGGTAATAATCTCGTACTGTTTCCCAATATAAATAGTAATGGATTTGGGCAGGAAAAAAATCAGGAGATAAACCTCATATACGAGGATAAAGGAGAACGGAGTATAGATGGCGGCAATTGGATTCTCGAAAAACTTTTGCTCTAATGAAATAATACCCTGAACGTTAAGGAAAATCAAT
>CAYTNI010000079.1:737-10352 GCA_964439115.1 uncultured Saprospiraceae bacterium | reverse complement strand
AACCATAAAGGTATGATTATCATAAAATAAAATATTTGTTGCTTCATTAATTGTACATTTCAAAACACCTGAACGTCATGTCGCTGAGCATCCTTGATTTTGTGATTATCCTGGCGTACATCATCGCTGTGCTGGCAGCGGGATTTTATGTATCCAGGCGTTCCTCCAAGGATCTCAGCGCATATTTTCTAGGGAGCAACAAGTTAAAATGGTACATGCTGGGGCTCAGCAATGCTTCGGGCATGTTTGACATATCCGGCTCCATGTGGACAGTAAGTATTCTGTTCATTTATGGGCTAAAGAGCGCCTGGATACCATGGCTCTGGCCGGTATGGAATCAGGTTTTTGTATTCGTTTATCTGGCGCTGTGGATGCGTCGCTCCAATGTAATGACCGGCGCACAGTGGATTACCTTCAGGTTTGGAGAAGGCAAAGGGGCGCGTTTGTCGCATATCATCATTGTGGCTTTTGCCATCATCAGCGTGCTTGGTTTCCTGGCCTACTTTTTTGAGGGTATCGGAAAATTCTGTACCCTGGTATTTCCCTGGGATCTGGGATTGGATCTGGGTGGAATATCCCTGAGTTCAGCGCACAGCTATGCCTTGCTGATTTGTGGGCTCACCGCGGTATATACTATTAAAGGGGGAATGTACTCCGTGGTATTCACAGAAGTATTGCAGTTTTTCATAATGACTTTCTCGTGTCTGGCAATTGCCTACATAGCCTATAACGCATTGACGCATGAGCAAATTATGGCTGTCGTGCCGGAGGGTTGGGATAATCTATGGTTTGGCTGGAACCTGAATCTCGACTGGTCCGGCACGAGCTATGCGGCCGTCAATGAGCGGATAGCCTCCGACGGTTTCGGACTTTTCGGTATTCTGATTATGTTGATGGTATTCAAGGGTATTTTCGCCTCTGTGGCAGGTCCGGTACCGAGTTACGATATGCAACGCGTACTTTCTGCTGCCACCCCCAAGGAAGCCGCCAAGATGAGTGCACTTACTATTGCAGTGATGTTTATGCCCAGGTATTTGCTCGTAGCTTCCTTCGGGGTATTGGGGCTGGTGTATCTGGGTCCGGAAATTCAGGCCATGGGGAGTAACATAGACTTTGAGCAGGTATTGCCTTTGGCGCTTCAAAAATTTGTTCCTGTAGGATTGAAGGGGCTACTCTTGGCCGGATTGCTGGCAGCGTTTATGGGTACATTTTCTGCTTTTATCAACTCCGCACCGGCGTACATCGTCAATGACATTTACAAAAAATACATCCGCCCGGATGCTACTCAAAAAGAGTACATCAGGCTCAGTATCCTATCATCTCTGATTTTAGTAGTGGTAGGTATCGGGTTTGGCTTTTTTGCCAAATCCCTCAATCAGCTTACCTTATGGATTACCGCTGCCCTCTACGGCGGTTATGCGGCTGCCAATGCCCTGAAATGGATATGGTGGCGATTCACCGGCTACGGATACTTCTACGGCATGCTTTTCGGGCTGGTGGCCTCCACTATTAAGTTGTTTGTCTTCCCGGAGATTACGGATATTTTCATCTTCCCGCTGATTTTGGCTTTTTCTTTTGCCGGTTCCATGATAGGGACTTTTTTGCATCCTGTAGAAGACATGGAGGCGGTCAAAGCTTTTTACAAACAGACCAGGCCCTGGGGATTCTGGAAGCCGGTGCAGGAAATGGTACAAAAAGAAGACCCCGGCTTTGTACCCAATAAGGATTTTGGAAAAGACATGTTCAATATTGCAATCGGGATCGTCTGGCAGATGGCTCAGGTGGTATTGCCGATATATTTCATCATCAAGGATCAGGTTAATCTGGTGGTCTGGAGCGGTGTCCTCATTCTCACCACCACCTTGTTAAAGAAGTTCTGGTGGGATAAATTACCCGAAAACTAACCAATTTAAACGATTAGCCAAATGCGTATTACCGGTACCTTCCTCGACGAAATCAGCCACGATATACCCCACCAGAACTGGGGTCCCAGGGAGTGGGAGGCCGATTTCCGGCACATGAAAGCCATTGGCATTGATACCGTGATTCTCATCCGTGGAGGGTATCGAAAATTCCTGACCTGGCCTTCGGCATACCTCATCCAAAACCAACAATGTTATCGTCCCGGTACGGATTTGGTACAACTCTTTCTCGACCTTGCTGACCAGCACGGCATGAGCTTCTATTTTGGCCTCTACGACAGCGGCAAATACTGGGACACCGGCGATCTATCCCACGAAATTGAAGTCAATCGGTTTGTCATTGACGAAATATGGGAGCGCTACGGCCATCACCCCGCCTTTGGGGGCTGGTATCTCAGCATGGAAATCAGTCGAAAGACCAAAGGGGCTATTGAGTCCTTTTACACCTTAGGGAAGCAGTGCAAGGATGTCAGCAATGGTCTGCCTACTTTTATTTCGCCCTGGATAGACGGCAAAAAAGCCGTTGCGGCTGCCCAGTCCGCACTAACCAAAAACGAGGCCGTTTCCGTAAAAGCCCATGAAACTGAATGGCTGGAAATTTTTGACGGCATACACAGCGTGGTAGATGCCGTCGCCTTCCAGGATGGCCATATCGAATACGATGAGCTCGATGCCTTCTTTTCCGTCAACAAAGCCATGGCTGACCGCTTCGGGATGAAGTGCTGGACCAACGCCGAAACGTTCGACCGCGATATGCCCATCAAATTCCTCCCCATCAAATTCGAAAAACTGCGGCTGAAGTTAGAAGCAGCCGCTCGCGCCGGCTATGACAAAGCCATCACCTTTGAATTCTCTCATTTTCTCAGCCCTCAGTCTGCTTATTTGCAGGCCGGGCATTTATATAACAGATATTCAGAATGGTTAAACAATTGAATATCAATTAATTAAATTTTGTCTGGATTTTTTCCAATGTTTTCCAGCACTGGAATAAACCTCTGGGCACATGATAGCAGCCTTTCCATTTTCCGCCTTTCAGGGGTAAAAGTACCTCGCCACGGCGGTTGAGATAACCAAACCACTCGCCCTGCTCGGGGTCGGCAAAATGCGACCAGGAGTAGGTATGGACTTTTTCAAACCACTGCCAGCAGGTATTGTCGCCGGTATGGAGGTATGCCTTGAGCAGGGCAATGAGGGTTTCGATGTGCACCCACCACAATTTTTGATCCCATTCCAATTGTTGTGGGGGATATCCTTTGAGATCCATGAAGTACAATATGCCCTCATAGGATTTGTCCCAGGCGTATTGGAGGGTGTGCAGGGTGATGTCTTTGGTTTTTTGAAGCAATTGTACGTCACCTTGTTTTTCGGCCAGGTCCATCACAAACCACATGGCTTCGATGGCATGGCCGGGATTGAGGAGCCGGCCTTCAAAGGAATCGGAGAATTGACCTGTGGGGGTCACATTTTCAAGAATGAGTCCGCTTTCGGGATGGTAAAACACCTCCAGAATTTCATGGATACATTCTTGAGTAAGTTGCTGGACGAGTGCGGGCTCCAGGAGGTGTTCAATCTCTAATGCGAGGTTGCACAGAATCATGGGAAGGGCGAAATTTTTGAGGGGGCGCGTGCCGGGTACTGCCTTTGACCAGGAGCCTTTGGGATTATCGCGCCTGGCGAGAATACCCTCAAAAGTGGTGCGCGCAATTTCAGCATATTCTTCTTTGCCGGTGGCTTTGTAAAGTTGCCCAAACGCCTGGGTGGCAAAGCAGTCGGAGAAGATATTGTAAGGATGAATGAGCGGTTGGCCCTCGCGGGTGAGTGAAAAATACCAGGAGCCGTCTGCTGCTCTTCCGTGTTGCTGCAAAAAGTCAGCGCCGTGGAGGGCGGCGTCGAGCCATTCCTGCCTGCGCTCGAGCTGGTTGTAGAGCATGGCAAAAAGCCATACCTGCCGCCCCTGGAGCCATATGAACTTGTCCGTATCAAACACCGAGCCATCGCGGTTGAGGCAGGTGAAAAAGCCTCCGCTGTCGCGGTCTATCGAGTGGTTGAGCCAAAAGGGCAACACCTTATCAAGCAGTTCGCTGCGGTATTGAGCAATGAGTGGATGGAGTTGTGCAGAAATCATTGGATGTGTAAATTTTAATTTGGCCATGCAAAGAAAGGACATTTTTGGACTGCAAAAATTGGTTTTTTTCGGGTTTTGCACCCTGATTTTTACGCTGTTATCTCAGGAATGCGTGGCACAGGCAACCACCATGGTGAACCCGTTTATTGGCACCGGCGGCCATGGCCACACCTTTCCCGGCGCCTGCGTGCCCTTCGGTTTGGTGCAGGTTTCTCCCGATACGGATGATTCAGGTTGGGACTGGTCAAGTGGTTACCACTACAGCGACAGCACCATCATGGGATTCAGCCAAACGCATTTGTCCGGAACGGGCATATCAGACCTCGCCGATGTACTGGTAATGCCCTACACCGGCAAAATTCGGCTGCAGCCAGGCTCCAAAGACGGTAGTGATCCAGACGGATACCGCTCCGGTTTTCATCACTTAGACGAGGTGGCGGTGCCGGGATACTATGGGGTCAGGCTGTCAAAACATGATATCAGTGTAGAGATTACCGCAAGTGAGCAGGTAGCTTTCCACCGTTATACTTTTCCCGCGACCGACTCTGCCCGGATACTGGTAGATTTACTGCATGGCCTTGACAGGCACCGAAGCTGGCTCACCGAGCGGGTGCTGGACTCAGAAATCAGGATAATAAACGATAGTACTATTGTCGGATTCCGCCATTCTTCCGGCTGGGCCAACGTGCAAAAGCTCTATTTTGAAATTCGCTTTTCAAGGCCCATGACCGATTTCGGGCTGGCCATCCACGAGGTATTTCGTCCGGGGAGTACCCTTGCCCGTGGCCGCAACGTAAAAGGCGTATTTACTTTCGACACGCGTCAGTTGCCTGTGGTAGAGATGCAGGTTGCCATATCACCGGTAGCCTTTGACAGGCACAATCCATGGCAGGATGCGCCATCCTCTTTCGCCGAGGCTCGTCAGCAATCACAGGAGGCCTGGGAAAAAGAACTTTCAGTCATCGAGATTGAAGCGCCGGACTCCATTAAGACCATCTTCTACACTGCTTTGTATCATACAGCCCTGGCCCCTAATCGCATACGCGATGAAAAAGGCCAGGCAAGCTGGACAACCCTCTCGCAGTGGGATGTATATCGCGCAGCCTTTTCATTGCACACCCTTATCCGTCCTTGGTTGGCTGGCGAGCTGGCCGATGCCATGCTGCGCGATTTTCAGGAAAACGGATATCTTCCGGTGTGGAAACTTTGGCAGGATGAGGTCAACTGTATGATTGGCACTCCTTCTGTACCTATTGCCGCTGAGGCCATTCTCAAAGGGCTTGCCAAAGACCCCGATGCCTTGTACCGAGCTATTCAAAGCACCCTGAGCACCGACAATCCGGTAGCGCCATGGAGTCTTTTTGACCGTTACGGATATATTCCCAATGACCTTGGAGAAATGTTTTCTGTATCCAAAACGCTGGAAATGTGTTATGCAAATGCCTGTGCGGCACTGCTTGCCCATCAACGTCTTGACAAAGACGCTTCTGCCGCTTACCGCCTCAGATCTGATAACTACAGAAACCTCTTCGATGCGGAAACAGGCTTTTTCCGCGGAAAGGACAGCAAAGGTACCCCGACGAGTCCGTTTGACCCGGCGGTTACCAACGAAGCTGATTTTGTGGAAGCGACTCCATGGCAATACCTCTTTCATCTTCAACACGATATTCCGGCCATGATAAAACTACATGGGGGAATAGCGGGCTTCGCCGAAAAACTGGACGGACTTTTCCAGGCAGAAGCCGGAAAGGTAGATGTACATATTCTGGATATCACAGGGCTCATGGGGCAATACGCACACGGCAATGAGCCAAGCCATCATGTGGCTTATTTATACAACTACGCCGAACAGCCCTGGAAAACCCAAAAACTGGTGCACGATATTTGCCAAAAGTTCTATACTGCCCAACCCGATGGCCTGTGCGGCAATGAGGACTGCGGCCAGATGTCGGCATGGTATATTTTCTCCGCCCTCGGCTTTTACCCCGTACATCCCGCAAGCGGCCGTTACGACCTTGGAGCGCCGCAGGTGCAAAATGCAAGGATTGCCTTGGGTGGCGGGCGTTTTTTTGAAGTTCGCACGCGCAATTTCTCCCCCGACAATGTGTATGTCAAATCCGTCCAGTTGAACGGTCAACGCCTGGAGCGGCCGTGGATTACCCATGGCGAAATGACCCAGGGCGGGACGCTTATTTTTGAGATGTCTTCCAGGCCGGTGACCGATGCTTTCAAGTATAAATAATTTAAAACTTTTAATAACCAAATCTGACATTATGAAGAATTTTACATCATTTTGGCTCATGCTTTTTGCTATGCTCTGGGTTGGATTTTCGCCCTTGGGGTATGCCCAATCAGCAAATACCATCTCACCGGTAGCCAACCTGCTCGACAAGAGCCAGGCTTCCGGTCAAATGCCCACCAGCATTGACAATGCCGGTAACAACCGTGGCGCTGCCTTTGACGGAGAGCGTGTTTTCGTTGCTTCCCGCCAGAATGGAAATCACGTCTATTACTGGAATGTCGATGACCCGGATGCCGGACCACAGGAGTTGGACATCACGGGTATTTCAGGGGGCACCTTCCCACTTTCTGATCTTGCAGTAGCCGGAGGAAAGGTTTTCCTATCCAATATGGTCTTTGTGGGGGGTACCTTCAAAATCTATACCTGGAGCGCCCTGGATGCTGCACCCACTGTATTACTGGAATACCCCTCCGCACCGGCCCGTCTGGGAGATGCCATCACGGTGGTGGGAGATCCCGCTACGGAGGCCAAGATCTTTGTGAGTGGTCATGGAACAAAAAGCTTTTATGCCTGGACGATTCAAAATGGTGTGGTGGCCAATACCACGCCAGAAATCACCACTTATGACCATGTAACTTCTGTGAATTTCGCCCGGATCACACGTGTGCCCGGCAATACGGTTCAATATGTGGCCAGTGGCCCGAACGTAGGACTGATGTTGCTCGACGATCAGTTGCAAATGGTGGACACCATACCGGCTTCCTGGTTTCCTGGTTGGGCCATGCACGCCCAGGTTTTCGAGTACAATGGAGTTCGCTATCTCGGATATGTGCATGTAAAAACCACACCGGTTCAAAATGTATTTTATGCGTTGGATCTCCAGGCAGGTGCAACCCTTCAGGATGCGCTTGACTCTTTGGCACAAAGCACATTTATGGACAAGGTGGCCCATTCTGCCAACCTCGGCAGCATCTCCAATGGCAATGCAAGTGCGGGCATGGACATCACTTCAGACGCACTCGGCAATGTATATGCCATGTCTTTTTCAGGCGGAAATGGCTTCCTCGTGCAGCGCTTTGGCGATGCAGTACCCATCTCACTCGACCCTATATCTTCGGTATTGAATCGTTCCCAGGCAGCAGGTCTGATGCCGACAAGCATTGATAACGCAGGCAACAACCGCGGCGCGGCATTCAATGGAGCGTATGTTTTCGTGGCTTCCCGCCAAAACGGCAACCATGTATATTACTGGAATGCCAATGATACCACCGCGGCTCCCGGCGAACTCAATATTACCGGGGTAAGTGGCGGCACCTTCCCACTTTCTGACCTTGCAGCGGTGGACAACCATGTATTTCTCTCCAATATGGTATTCGTGGGAGGCACTTTTAAGGTATATCATTGGGACAACCTGACCGATGCACCCTCCGTGCTCCTGGAGTACCCTGCTGCGCCAGCCCGCCTTGGTGACGCCATTACCGTTGCCGGCGATCCCTCTACTGAGGCCAAACTTATCGTCAGCGGCCACGGTACAAAAAGCTTTTATGTTTGGACGATTGTGAATGACTCCATTCCGAATACCACACCGGAGGTATATACCTACAATCACGTAGCTCATGTCAACTTTGGTCGCGTTACGAAAGTACCGGGTGACGAAGGACTTTATCTCGCCGGCGGCCCGGCCATGGGGATGTGGCTTTTAGACGAGGACTTCAACCTTGTTGACACCATTGGCCCGTCGTTCTTCCCCGGCTGGCCCATGCACGCACAAGTATTTTCCTACAACAGCCAGCGGATGATAGGCTACGTACACGTGCGAACCACCGCACCGGTTGCCAATACATTCTACGCCCTCGATATCAACCGCGGAACCACCCTTGAAGGCTTCCAGCGCCTGGCCCAGTCTTCTGTCGCCAACAAGCTTGTACACTCCGTCAGCATTGGAACGGTTTCCAACGGGAATGCCAGTGTAGGCCAGGATATAATAGCTGATGCCCTCGGCAATGTCAGGGTCATGGCGTTTGCTGCCGGAAACGGATTTTTAATTCAGCAATTCGGCGATGCAGTACCCGCATCACTTGAACCGGTCAATACCCTTATGGACCGCCGCCAGGCAGTGGCTGCCATGCCCTCCATCATTGACAATGCCGGTAACAATCGGGGTGCCGCCTTTGACGGTCGTTACGTGTATGTCGCCTCTCGGCAAAACGGCAACCACGTTTACTATTGGGATATCATGACCCCCTCCCCTGCCCCACAGGAACTCGATATCACAGGAGTGAGCGGCGGCACATTCGTGCTCTCTGACCTGGCCGTTGCCGGGGGAGATGTGTTCCTGTCAAACATGGTCTTTGTAGGTGGCACGTTCAAGGTGTATCACTGGGATACCCTCACCGCGCAGCCTTCGGTCATTTTGGAGTATCCGGCAGCTCCCGCCCGCCTTGGCGATGCCATCACCGTTACCGGAGATCCGGCTACATCTGCCAAGTTAATCGTGAGCGGTCACGGCACCAAGAGCTTCTACGTTTGGGACATTGTGAATGGAGCCATTCCCAATACCACCCCTGCGGTGTTCACCTACGACCACACGCCGCATGTCAATTTCGGCCGGATTACCAAAGTGCCCGGTGCTGATACTTATTATTTGGCCAGCGGCCCTGCAATGGGCATGTGGTTGCTCGACGATGCCTTCGGCCTGGTGGACACCATCAGGGCATCCTATTTCCCGGGCTGGCCGATGCACGCCCAAATGTTTGAATACAACAACCAGCGTTTCATAGGCTATGTGCATGTAAAAACCACACCTGCCGAAAATGCTTTCTACGTGCTTGACGCCAGTTTTGGCAGCACGGCGCCAATTGCCTTTGACGTAATCAAAAATTCCGCATTCCTGAACAAACTCATCCATACCGTGAACCTGGGCAATGTCTCCAATGGCAATGCCAGTGTGGGCATGGATATAGTGCCGGATCAGGATGGCAATGTGCTGGCCATGGCATACGCTGCAGGAAACGGCTTTATTGTTCAGTCTTTTGGCGGTTTGATCAGCAGTGTGGTCCAACCACAGGTTCCTGTTTTCCAGATGTTTCCTAACCCGGCTTCTCACCAGGTAATGGTAGAGGCTCCGGGAGACATTCACCGGATTTTCCTATATGACTTTACCGGAAAAATGGTGGGTTCCTGGGATGGTCGGGGTTCCCAGATGCAGATACCCACCCGTTCTTACAGAAGTGGCGCCTACATTGTAGTCGTACACACAGATCGGGGAGTTTCCAGTCGTAAACTCATCATCCAAAACTAATTATTTAACCATTTTCTTCCATCCC
>CAYTNI010000079.1:0-727 GCA_964439115.1 uncultured Saprospiraceae bacterium | reverse complement strand
ATATTCTTGCCCGTGATGGAAGCCTGCTGGCTTCTTCCATCCCGGATTTCGAAACTTTTCGAAATCCGGGATTTTTTTTGTACCCATAATTCCAAACTATTACTTTTGTTATGAATAATAGCATTACACCTTATGAGGTACCTCGTAACCTATGTTCTTTTGGGGCTTATTGCAGCCGCCTGGATACAGGGTTTTAGCCTTTGCCGCCAATTGGCCAAAGCGAGAGATGCCCAGGCAGTGGTGCTGGAATCGCTATTATTGCATAAGCTCGAACTGGCACTCCACCATGACCAGACAGTCAAAATTGTGGACCACGCCTTCAATGGACGCAGAGGTTGGGCCTATCCGGGCGACTTTGTGTATCTTGCAGAGGTGGATGGCGATACCACGCGGTTTATTCTTCACAAAGATACCGATGAAAAAGAGGCCGACTGGTCAGTTGTCCATCTTCCTGACCCTTCCAATGAAATGCCGGTGAGGCTGGTTTCCGTTCAGGAAATTTTTCACAATTACATCATTGACGAATCTCTCATAATTTCCTTCAACGCGCCTGACGATGCTGTGTTAACAGGTTGGTACCCGTTTACCATGGATTATTCAGATCCGTATGGCATTGCCCTTACGCACCCTCCGGAGGTTGTGTAAACTGAATTTTCAATAGGATGACTTTATGAAAAGAAATACCGGAGCTCAACTCCGGAGAGATTTGTTCACCTTTTGACCACTT
>CAYTNI010000078.1:0-10362 GCA_964439115.1 uncultured Saprospiraceae bacterium | reverse complement strand
CTATCTCAGGGCCAAAATCGCGGTTTAGCGAGTCGGCATAAGTAACCCGGTAGTAAGTACCCATCGTTTTACCCTCTACAACGACGTAGGGTAGAGCTTCTACTTTTGGCTCCTTTCGGCACGACCCAACGAGGAGCAGTATCATCGAAGAAAGCACGAGCAATGATGGGTGTAGGGATATTATTTTCATGATTGTTCCAAATCAGGGCACAAAGGTACGCAAGAATTGGGTAATGTTTTATTGGAAGGGATTGCTGTAAGCCGGATTGCGGATGAAGGTGGTGTCGGTCAGCGTCTTTAGAAAGGCTATCAGATCGGCTTTGTCCCTTTGGCTAAGCTGGAAAGGTTGGAGATTCGGGTCTTCATTTTCCACACCATGACCACCTGTGCTATATTGGTCAATAACCTGCTCGAGGGTTTGAAACCGGCCATCGTGCATGTAGGGTGCAGTAAGCTCGATGTTGCGCAAGGAAACAATTCGGAATTTTCCATTGTCGAATCGGTTACCCGTTACGGCGCCATGCCCCTTATCCGGGAAGGCGTCGAGATTGGGCACATTGCTCATTCCATTGTTGGCATAGGTGTTGAAAGGGTTATTGCCAAACGTGGGCGCAAAATGACAATGCGAGCAGCCCGGGTGATTTATGGTCTGAGAGGTTTCTAGGAAAAACAGTTGTTTGCCGCGCTCCTCCGCATCAGTAAACCAACCCTCATTGCGCCAGACTACGGCATCGTACCTTGAGTTGGCGCTAATTAATGTGCGCATAAACTGTCCCATGGCTTTCCCTGCAAGTTCCTTGGTCATTTGGCTTTCGCGCTCTATGCCAAAAGCTTCCCTGAACCGCCTCGGGTATTCGGGATGGTTGCGAAGTTTTTCCAACACATTTGGCCATGACTCGTTCATCTCGCGATGGTCTTCCACGGGCACAAGCGCCAGGGATTCCGCATTGGGCTCACGACCATCCCAAAAAAGCCCCCCGGGAAAGAAAACCAGATTGGCCAAAGACATGGAACTGCGGCTCGTAGTCAATCCCAAAACTCCGGTACTAACGGCATTTCCGTCTGTGAATGCTAACTCCTGCCGATGACAGGAACTGCAGGAAAGGGTGCTGTCGGACGAAAGAATAGGATCATAGAACAACATCCTTCCAAGCTCTACTCCCTTGATAGTAAGTGGATTATCGGCCAATACTACAGGGTCAGGCATCCAGTCCGGTACGTCAAGTACATAAGGTTGGGGCTGGTAATTGCCAGAAATCACTTCGTCCCCGGGAGGTGTGGGTTCCTCCGGTTGACAGCCTGTACCCAGAAGCCCAAAGGTTACCAAGGCAGCGCAAACAAGGCAGATTCGAAGCATAAGCACACTTTTATTCACTTAAACAACAAATCTATTATTATAAAGGCTCAAACCCGGCAAAATTTATGTCATTTTCCCGACGGCTCGTAATCCTTTGCAGCTTCGTCGAGCTCCCGGTAAAATTCGGATCCGTATTTTCGGATTATGGCATCCTTCACAAAACTATAAAGCGGTACCTGCAATTTTTTTCCTAGCGTACAGGCCGGTTTGCAGATATGCCACCGATCGTAATTCAGGGCTTCAAAGCCTGGAATATCCGATACCGATACTCGAATGGGATACAGATGGCACGACACCGGCTTTTGGAAATCTATCGCGCCGGCCTTCCATGCTGTTTCTATCCCACATTGGGCTACTCCGTCTTCTGTACGCGTCATATAAGCACATGGACCCCCGTCCACCAAAGGCGTCGCATAGTTCTCGTGATCTTCATTATAAACCGAAGTGCCCTGTTCCTCTATAACAGCGATACCCTCAGGGGTAAGATAAGGTTTTACTGCCGGATAAATGGCCTCCAGAATTGGCAATTCTTCCACATCCAGTGGTGCGCCGTAATCACCTTCCCAACAGCAGGCACCTTTACAAGCCTCAAGGTTGCACACAAAATGCTCCTTCACTACCTCGTCACTCACTAAAATATCTCCAATAATTAGCATGGCGCATGTTAAATTCAGTGCAAAAATACGCTGTCTTTATCGCAAATTCAAGCTGCTGAAAATATCTGTACATGAAGTTGTTTTTTAAGTCAAAATTCGTAGTTAAAACTATTTTTGCCACATAAAATTCAACAACTAATGAATCAACGCAAAATATTCTGGTGGTCGCTAACCGTTGCACTCGCGGGGTTCCTTTTTGGATTCGACACTGTAGTTATCTCCGGCGCTGATATGCACCTGCAGGCGCTTTGGCCTCGCGGGGACTTTTTTCACGGCGTCGTGGTGATGGCATCGGCGCTGTGGGGCACGGTAGTGGGTGCCATGTTTGGAGGTTATCCGACCGATAGGCTGGGCCGAAAGAAAACTTTATTCTGGATTGGCGTGCTATATTTATTGTCCGCCATTGGGTCTGCCTTAGCCAATGATCCATTTACTTTTGCCTTTTTTCGTTTCATTGGTGGGGTAGGGGTGGGCGCCTCTACCGTGGCAGCGCCAACTTATATTTCCGAAATTGCGCCTGCCAAAGACCGTGGTAAACTGGTGGCGCTGTATCAGTTCAATATCGTTTTTGGTATTTTGGTAGCATTCCTTTCCAACTTCCTGTTGAGTGACGTGGGGCCGAATGCCTGGAGATGGATGCTAGGCGTAGAGGCATTCCCTGCTTTTATTTACACACTGCTGGTCTTGGGCGTCCCTCGTAGTCCACGCTGGTTGTTGGTTAAAAAAGGGGATCGTCAGGCAGCAGCAAAAACCCTGCAATTGCTCCAACCCGGGGTTGATGTGGATCGAGAGATGGAACGCATCCTCTCTGACCAGTCTGAAACAGCATCTCACGAAACCATTTTCAGTCCGAAGTACCGCTTTGCATTGGTACTGGCCTTTCTGGTGTCCTTTTTTAATCAATTTTCAGGCATTAATGCTTTTTTATACTACGCCCCACGTATTTTTGAAATCGCCGGCCTCGAAAAGAGCTCTGCGCTGCTCAGTAGTGTAGGCATTGGTATTACTAACCTGATTTTCACCCTCCTTGGGTTGAGTATGATTGATCGCTTTGGCCGACGCCAGCTCATGTATATCGGTTCCATAGGCTATATTATCTCCCTTTCTGCCGTGGCTGGCGCCCTCATGGCAGGCATGAAAGGCATGGTAGTGCCGGGTTTCCTTTTCCTGTTTATCGCTTCCCATGCGATTGGTCAGGGTGCCATAATCTGGGTATTTATTGCCGAAATCTTCCCCAATCACCTTCGAGCTGCCGGCCAGGCTTTCGGCACTTCCGTGCACTGGGTTTTGGCAGCTGCCATTCCCTCGATGGTCCCGGTTCTTTTCGGAAGTATCGGCGCAGCCCCAGTTTTTGCATTTTTCGCGTTTATGATGGTACTTCAACTTCTGTTCGTATGGAAAATGATGCCCGAAACCAAAGGAGTATCCCTCGAGGAACTTGAGCGTCAATTGGTGAAACCAACCCAATTTTGATGTTAAAATAAGATTCAATCAATGAGTTGGAAAGTTAAAATCATGAAATTTATAAACCTATATATGGCGGCATCTTGCTGTTTGTTTTTTGCCTGTCACAGAGAGGTATCCAGGGATGTTCCCGGAACTTTCCGTGAGCCACATCGGCCACAGTTTCACTTTTCTCCTCCAACACAATGGATGAACGACCCCAACGGTATGGTCTTTTATGAAGGGGAATATCATTTGTTCTATCAACATTACCCCGACAGCAACGTCTGGGGCCCCATGCACTGGGGGCATGCCGTGAGTACTGACCTGGTACATTGGCAACATCTGCCTATTGCTTTGTACCCGGATTCTCTGGGGTATATCTTTTCCGGCAGCGCGGTGATTGATCACCAAAACACCAGCGGACTGGGTCAGCCCGGCAATCCGCCTATGGTGGCCATTTTTACCTACCACAATCCGGAAGGTGAGCGTGCCGGCCGTCAGGATTTCCAATATCAGGGGATTGCCTATAGTCTTGACAAAGGGCGGAGTTGGACCAAGTATCCCGGAAACCCAGTGATTCCGAATACTGAATTTATCAGGGATTTTCGCGACCCCAAAGTGATTTGGCACGAACCATCCCGTCAATGGATTATGGTTTTTGCCGCTTACGACCACGTCAAGTTCTGGGGGTCTAAAAATTTGTTGGAATGGAATCATCTTAGCGATTTTGGCCATACTTACGGGGCACACACGGGCGTTTGGGAATGCCCTGATTTATTCCCTTTAGAGGTAAAAGGCAGCGGAATAACCCAATGGGTACTCCTCGTGTCCATTAATCCGGGGGCGCCCAACGGGGGGTCTGGGACCCAATATTTTATAGGCAATTTTGATGGAAAGGAATTTGTGCTTGATAAAGTATTTGAAAGTCAGGTGTTAAATGGTCAGGCAGTTTGGTTGGATTATGGCCGCGACAATTATGCAGGTGTCACCTGGTCTGATGCCCCTCATGGTCCTGGAGAACGGCTTTTCCTTGGGTGGATGAGCAATTGGGATTATGCGCAAGTGGTACCCACCACTGCCTGGCGAAGTGCCATGACCCTGCCGCGTGTGCTTCATTTGAATACTACCTCCGAAGGTTATCGCCTGGCCACGCAGCCTCATCCAAACCTCTTGGCGTTGCGCGGTGACTCGGCAATAATTTCCTCCGTCAATCTGGATGGAAACCTCGATTTAACCTCGCAATTTGGGGTAAAACCTGACCAACTTGAACTGATCCTGGAGATGGAGCTTCCAAAAGATTCCGCTACATGGGTCTATGCAGAACTGTCCAATGCTGCCGGTGAGCAATACCGCATTGGGTACAGTGCCGGAGAGCGCAGTTGGTTCAGTGATCGCACCGGCTCAGGAGATTTCAGTTTTTCAGAAAAATTTGCTCAGCGCATGCACTATGCACCACGTATGGATGTTGGAGATACCTTAAGGATGCACCTGTTTTTGGATGTTGCCTCCGCCGAGCTCTTTGCAGACGGAGGAGCCACAACCCTTACGGAAATATTTTTTCCTTTCATGCCATTCGATCGAATCCAACTGCATGCCAGGAACGGCCGAGTAGGGATTCATCGGGGTGTGCTAACACCAATTCGTTCCATTTGGAAGTAGTGCAAGTCTAAAGCAGGTTGTCGTCCACCAGGTAGGGCATTGTAATTTTGAGCAATGGATATTCAGCCATGGCGCGTGCTGCAGTATCCATGGCTCCCTGATTCCGGGCCCAGCTTCGCCGGGCGATACCGTTATTTACATCCCAGAAAAGCATCATTTCCAGTCGCCGTTCTGCTGCAGGAGAGCCATCTATCACCATGCCAAATCCACCGTTAATGACTTCTCCCCAGCCTACTCCTCCGCCATTGTGTAAACTGACCCAGGTAGCGCCTCTGAAAGCGTCTCCTATTACGTTATGGACTGCCATGTCGGCGGTAAAACGCGAGCCATCGTAGATGTTGGCGGTTTCCCGATAAGGGGAGTCAGTACCACTTACATCATGATGATCGCGACCCAGCACCACGGGACCCTTGAGGCGCCCGGAGGCAATAGCCTGATTGAACGCTCTGGCAATTCGAATACGACCTTCGGAATCTGCGTATAAGATTCGTGATTTGCTCCCCACGACGGGAAGGTTTTTGTCGGCAGACTGAATCCAGAGGAGGTTATCTCGCAATTGCCCTTGAATGTCGTGGGGTGCCTCGTGCAACATAGCTTCAATGACCTCGGCGGCAATGGCATCGCTTTCGTCAAGGTCTTCCTTGAGGCCGGAAGTACAGACCCATCTGAAGGGGCCAAAGCCATAATCGAAGCACATCGGCCCCATGATATCTTCCACATAAGACGGGTATCGGTAAGTTCCCTCAGCCTTGTTTTTCCAGATTTCTGCACCGGCATTGCCCGCTTCAAGGAGGAAAGCATTGCCATAATCCCAGAAGTACATACCCCGCTCCGTCATGGTATTGACCGCTATGACATGGCGTCGAAGGGAATCTTTAACGGCTTCCATGAAGCGGGCTTTATCTTTTAATAGGAGGGCTTTGGCTTCATCGAAAGTATATCCTGCCGGGCAATAGCCCATGTCATCAATATTATGGAGAGAGGTTTGGTCGGAACCCAGTTCCACATGGATGTGCTTGTCCGCAAAAGTTTCCCAGAGATCTACGATATTGCCGTGATAAACCAGTGCTATGGCCATTCCATCCCTCCGACAATCTTCCATGCGCCTGATGAGTGCATCCAGCTCAGTGAACACATTTTCCTGGAGAATATAGCCATCAGCTACTCGCTGTGCTACTGCGTCGCCATCCACTTCGGCGATAATGCCCACGCAACCTGCAATCACGGCGGCACCTGCCTGAGCGCCTGACATGCCGCCAAGACCTGAAGTGACATAGACTTTTCCACGGAGGTTGTCTGCACCTAGCCCGAGTTTTCTGCCGGCATTAAGGAGGGTTATGGTAGTGCCGTGGACGATACCCTGTGGGCCAATGTACATAAAGGAACCGGCGGTCATTTGTCCGTATTGGGTGACGCCGAGGGCGTTATATTTATTCCAGTCTTCCTTTTTAGAGTGATTGGGAATCATCATTCCATTGGTTACCACTACGCGAGGAGCTTCCGGATGAGAGGGGAACAAGCCCAGCGGATGGCCGGAGTAAATCACCAGGGTTTGCTCGTCGGTCATTTCGGCCAGGTATTTCATCACGAGCAGGTATTGTGCCCAATTTTGAAAAACCGCACCATTGCCACCATAGGTGATGAGTTCGTGGGGATGTTTGGCCACTTTGGGGTCCAGATTATTTTGAATCATCAGCATGATGGCTGCTGCCTGTTTGCTGCGATGAGGATATTCATGGATAGACCGGGCATACATCGGATAATCTGGGCGGAAGCGATACATATAAATTCTGCCATAGGTGTCCAGTTCGTTTTTGAATTCCGGAGCTAACGCAGAATGAAATTGAGGATGAAAATAGCGCAGGGCATTTCGAAGTGCCAATTGACGTTCCTTTGAGGAAAGAACGCCGTCAATCACCCTTTTCGGGGCATGGCTGACGGAGGGGTCTATGGTTTTGGCTGCCGGCAGGACATCAGGAATTCCTTTTAATATGGCTTTTTGGAAAGGAGAAATGGCATTCATGGTTAAAGTTTGTGCAAAAGTATCAAGTTATGTCAAAAATTTGGTCGAAAATCCCTGAATTTCCATAAAAGCCAGGAAGCGAAACAGGTGAATTAAACGATATCAAAAGCATCAAACATCAGATGTTCCAAGTGGAGCATTTTTTTTAAAATGCTCACTAACGAACGTTTGTTATTAATTTTATGTAAAGTAATTTTTTTACCATCAAACACAGTCAAACATGAAAAGACTTTTAGTTGTGTTCATGGTCTTACTTGCCGGAGCTGCAGGCCTGGAAGCCCAGCGTGCAATTTCTGGTAAAGTTACGGATGACAAAGGCGAGGCGCTGATTGGCGCTTCTATCTTAGTCAAGGGCAGCTCCGTGGGAACCGTCAGTGATTTGGACGGCAGTTTTAATTTGCAGGCACCAGTCGGTGCGAATACGCTGGTGGTGAGCTACACCGGTTATTTGACCAAAGAAGTTGCATTGACGGCCGCTTCAAGTTATGACATTGTGCTCGCATCCGATGCGGTCACGATTTCAGAGGTGGTAGTGGTGGGTTATGGCACCCAGCAAAAGCGTAACATCACAGGAACCATTTCCTCCATCAAGGGTTCTGACATTGCGAATCTCGCTGTGCAGTCTTTTGACCAGGCGCTTCAGGGCCGTGCGGCAGGTGTCAATGTCAGCATACCTAACGGTGTGCTCAATAACCCGCCGGTTTTCCGGATTCGCGGTATTAACTCCATCAACCTCAGCTCTTTCCCGCTGGTGGTGATTGACGGGGTTCCAACCTTTACAGGGGATGTTTCCGGATCTCTTTCCGCCAACAACCCATTGTCCAACCTCAACCCGGCAGACATTGAGAGCATCGAAATCCTTAAGGATGCTTCAGCGGCAGCCATCTATGGTTCACGTGCCGCTGCCGGGGTAGTACTCATTACCACCAAGCGCGGCCAGCAAGGCAAAACCCGCGTAAATTATGACGGCTGGGCAAGCTGGACTTCACCTGCCCGTCTTCCCGATATGCTCAATGCACAGGAATACGTGACTATCAAGAATGAGGCTATTGCAAACTCCAATCAGTTGTCCAATACCAACCTTGCCCCACAGTTTTTCCTGGATACACTCAACGGACAGATTGTAGATACGGACTGGTTTGATTTTGTATATCGAACCGGTTTTTCACAAAACCATGCTTTGAGCTTCTCAGGTGGTACAGACAAGACGACATACTTCCTCTCTATGGGTTACACCAACCAGCAGGGTATGATTGTGGCCAATGATTTCGAGCGCCGTTCATTCCGCTTAAATCTCGACCACAAATTGGGCAAGTTTTTGTCTATCGGCGCTACTGCGGGTTATTCCAATAATGTCAACAGAGCACCGAATACAGGCTCTTTGGCAGGACAGGCGTTCAACACCGCAGGCTTGGGGCGTGTGCCGCTCATCACCGCACCCAATGTTTCGCCCTTTACAGCTACAGGTGCATACAGTATTCGTTCAGACAATACAATCGGCCGTGGAAGAAACCTTGTGCAATCAGGTTTTTACAATCCCGCGCCAGTTATTGATCTTAACAGAGGCATTTCACAATCCGGCCAGATCCAGGCTTCGGTTTATGCACAAGCCAACATAGCCAAGGGGCTGGTATTCCGCTCTCAGTATGGTCTCGACCAGTTAAATACCGAGGATAATATTTTCTACACACCTTTACACGGTGATGGTTTTGGTCAGGCTGGCTTTGCGCAGAACCTTTTCCGCCGCACCGACCGCTGGAACTGGACCAACACCCTGCAATACGACGCAACCTTCGCTGAGAAGCACAATATCTCGTTGCTTGCGGGTAACGAGCAACAATATACTACCGATGAGCGCTGGGGTGCTTCCCGCAACCAGATTGCGGATCCATTCTTTACTACTTACCAGGGTAACTTTACGACCATCAACCCCGCCGGAAACTTCCAGGGCGAGAACTACTTCCTTTCATATTTTGGCCGTGCTAATTATGACTTTAACAAGATTTTCCTGGCTACTTTCAACCTCCGCCAGGATGAATTCTCCGCATTTGCTCCCGGCAAGAAGCGCGGTTTATTCTGGGGTGCTTCGCTTGGTTTGACCTTGTCTGAGCTTGATTTTTGGAAGAACAGCATCGGAAGCGTGGTTAATTATTTCCGTCTCCGTGGTAGCTATGGCCAGGTAGGTAACAACAATGGTATTGGCGATTTTGCCTCATTGGCCTCCTACAGCTCCGGTCTGTATGGCACCAATGCAACACTTACATTCTCACAGGCCGGCAACCCTGACCTGACTTGGGAAACTAGTAAGAAGACGGACGTAGGTTTCAACTTCGGTTTGTTTGAAGACCGCATCACCGGTGAAGTTACCTACTTCCTCAACGATATTGACGGTTTGATTCTTGCAGCACCGCAGGCTCCCTCTAAAGGTATCCCTGGTAACTCCATCCTGACCAACATCGGTCGTATGCAAAACCAGGGTATTGAAATCGGCTTGTCTGGTACAGTAGTGAAAAGCTCTAAGTTCAGCTGGACGACGAACTTCAACGTGACCTTCATGAGCAATGAAGTACTTTCTCTCGCAGCTGGCGGTGCTGATATTTTCCCTGCAACCTCTGGTCTGGAGCGTGCCAACATCATCCGCGTTGGAGAGTCTATCGGTAGCTTGTTTGTAGTGGAGACGCCGTACGTGAATCCTGCCAATGGCCGCCGCGTATTCCTCGATGCCTCCGGCCGCGAAGTTCAGTACAGCCATGCCGTTCCTTCTGGCCAATCTCGCTGGACTTATGTGGATAATGGCGCTGCTGCTCCCGCAATTGCTCAGGTGCGCGATGGAGCTGTTTATGGTCCTACACTCCCGACCTGGTTTGGAGCATGGGATAACACGCTGCGTTTCAAAAACTTTGACTTCAACGTACAGGCTCAGTATTCTGGTGGTAACTACATCTACAATGGTACCAAGGCCGGTATGCGCGATATGCGTTTTTGGAACAACCACACCGATGTACTTACTCGTTGGCAACAGGAGGGTGACGCAACGGATATTCCACGCGTAGTTTGGCTCGACAACGTTTCCAATGGTTCTGCTCTGCCTATTTCTGCCAATGTGGAGAAGGGTGACTTCCTGCGCATCCGCAATATCACGCTCGGTTACACATTGCCATCAAACAACCTGTTCCAGAAGGCCAACATCAGCAACCTCCGCGTGTATGTTTCCGCCAATA